>JABDCH010000066.1:0-8595 GCA_013288205.1 Bacteroidota bacterium
GATACTAGTTTGTTTAATGTGCCGCCTTCCGATTTCATCTTACCATGTGAAGCCCTTGAAATAATATCGGACAAAAGAGGTGATATAAATGTGGATTTTAGAAATTACTACCTCTATAAAGATACTATATTATTATTGCCAACTTTGTATACGAATGGATACGGTGAATATTTATGGGTAATTAATTTGTATACCAATAAGATTATAGAGGATAAGAAAGATTCCTTTGGATTTTATCGATATACTCATTTGCCCTGTTTCCTTTTTAATAAGGATAATGGGAATCTGTTAACTACTAACACTATAGAGGCTGATAACCCGCACACACGAGTAGGAATCTATCGAATCACCCCCACGCAAATAAACCATCTGCGAGAAACATACTTTAATATTCCGGTTAAAATATATGAGGATAGTGAATGCTTGAAAAGAATTATTGGGGAATTGTCTGGAAGTATAAGAAATAAGCAGTGAACTATTTAGTATAACTACACAAATAGGAACCGATTTACTTATCCGCTCTCTTGTCGTAAACCCGAACTTCTAAGCCACTTCTGCGTATAATATAAGAAGCGTTCTTTTCACGCTTGTAAATGAAAACAATATGGCTGTGCATAGTGATACTGCTTGCTTTTTCATCGTGTGGCAAAAAATCAGATGAAGTTAAAGTTATTGTTGATCCTTTAACCAATGCATCACAACAAACAGGAGTTGCCAGGAATGATTTACTGGTAATGGCCTTAATGGAATCAGGTGGAAGGTGCAGTTGTGATGGTGGAGGCTTATTACAAGTAAAATCAGGAGCAAGAAAGCAGATGAACAAATTATATCATACGGACATAGACCAGCAGACCATTAATACAGATGCCACTACCAATGCCCTTTTCGGGGCACGATACCTGTATTATGTTACATGCGAGCTCAAGAAAAAGGGTTATAAAAACCCAACCTTTGCACAACGATATATTGCATACCAACAAGGAACAGGAGGGTTTTATAGCTTGAGAAAAACATTAAAAAAAGCCCCGCATACCAAAATAACCCCATGTCAATACGTCAACTTGCCCGGCAAGATAAGAGGAACTTCCTACAGCAAATCTACCATCACGCAACAGCAATATTATAATTACTGGAACAGAAGAGTAAAAAATGTACAAGCTGAAATAGCCACTTGCCATAAGAACGCTTAAGTATTTTAGTTAGTGTAGCTCATCTCTTATCTCTTATAACTTATATCTCTCTTTGCGGTCATTGACTTTTAAACAAACCGATTTTTTACGCTCTATTTTTGCAGGTAAGAAGTTTCGTCATCCGCCCGGGCGTATAGTCTCGATTGTTAAAAGAGATTGCTTCGTTCCTCACAATGACGAAATACTCCCAAAGGTCATAATTCATAACTCATAATTCATAATTAAAAAAGAATGACCATCTTCACCGACCCCATATCTATTGCGCTCGAAGCTGCCGGAACAGCCAAGTACCAGGGTGCTATGCCCACGTTGTATAACAGCCCGCTGGGTACACCTGTGTATTCCGATTTAAGTATTGGAGCCGGTTCCTATAAGGTTGATAAAGCTACCATCAGCTATAATGCTATCCATCTGCCCGATGCCTTGTTTACCGTTCGCAAACGCAAACGTATAATTGTTACCAGCATCAATGGTGGCACCAGCGACGTGCTGGAATACACCGGTTCGGAGAGTGCGCAAATTTCCTGTACCGTGAAAATTTATGGTTCCAACTTAAATTATCCCGCCACCGATATAAATAACTTCTACCTGATGCTCGAAAGCAATCAACCCATGCAACTAAACAGTTGGTATTTAAACCAGTTGAAGATTTATTATGCCGTAGTAACCGATTACGAATTTCCGCAGCAGACGGGCAACATAAGCGACCAGCAAATACGCTTCAATATGACGCACATCGACCCTACTCAATATCCAACTCTGCTGAATGGGTGATTCTTTCTAATTCTAAGAGCTAAGAAGCAAGGGCGCTGAACGGTGGGAACGAAAATAAACAGCATCGAAGAGTTTAAGCAAGCCGAGAGGGTTATGCTGGAACAGTTGGTGGAACAACTGGAGCGGGAAGGTTTTTTTGAACAAGGAAATGGGGTAGATGAAAATGAAAGCATATTTAATCCGCAACAAGCATTTAACCAACACCACCCCAGGAGGATACTTCTTCACCGTAAAGTGATAGAGAAATTGTCGGAGAATATAAGCCGCAATATTTCCGTTGGAAATTTTAGCAATGGATTGGTAGGAAATATAAATGCCTCTCAACAGAATTTGAATCAAAATTCAAGACCGGATGGGTTTCCGCAATTAAATATCAAGGCTCAGCATCTTCCACCACCCAAGAAGAATAAGGACACAAAGACTGTTCAGCCAAAGCCGAAATCTGTTCAGCCCAAACCAAAGACTGTTCAGTCAGAGCCGAAGCCTGATACAGGGTATACCTGGAACCCAATTAATACTGATAATATACAGGCTTTCCAGGTAGTAATTGCACAGGAAACATATACGCCTTTGCAAAATACTACCGGCAATACTAATCAGACCGACTCGGCTGTGCATATGTCGCAAAATCCCATAGCATCCACCTATGTGGCTCAGCCCTATCATTCAGAAATATTGAAACCGGGACAAGTTCTGTCCGTGGTTCAAATAGCTGAGTTAGTATTTCCGGAAGATAATAACACTACTGATTTTTCATTTGGTTTTCATGCAGGTAAAGATCAAATTGCGCCTCTAAATATTAAAGGCGGCAACAGTGATATAATGGCTACCGGCATATCTAATCCTAATATTGAGGAAATAAGTAAGAACGAAATGGATATTGATATTGGAGTGGCTGAATTAAAAAATACCACAACGAGAAGAGTTTTCTACCAAGAAGGGCATATGTATGCGCCTACTCAAAATAAAATGATCACTTTTCCCATGGCCGTCTTTGTGAGGGAAGAAAAGTCATACAAAGCTATACAGGTGTATGGAGGGGGTGGTGTGGAAGAAGAAAGGAATGTATATATAGAAAATGTGCAAGGAATAGGGGACTTATTGGTAACAAGCCAATATAGAATAGGCGTAATAGTTGGCAAAGATAAAGATATAATCCCGCACAGGTTATCTGTAGGAGCAGAGGTGCAATTCAATACACCGTGGATAAATAATCCAATTCCTGAGCAAAAAGAGAGTATACCAACTATCCGTTCAAATCCAATTAATGAGTAAAATTACTTTTAGATTGTCTTTTTTCAATCTCTTCCAAAACAGTTTGAGCCGGCCATTCTTGCAGATGTTTACCAATCTGCACCGGCCTTCTATCATAATTATAGTATAGTACAGCCGGATTAAAATCTACAGGGCGGAATACTTTGCCCTCGGTAAAAAAGTATCGTAAATCAGATGTCCCAAATATGCCGCCTGGTTCGTTACGTTTTATTTGCATATTGGTAATTTTTGAAATATCATATGCTTTAGTAAAAGGTATTCCTGCAACATATTGTGTAACTGCAATTTTATCCGAATCTAAACGGATTTTTACTTTTATAATTATCCACCTGGCCTGCCAAAGGACGCTAAATAAAAGGTAATATGATGAAATAATAGTGACGGCCTTTTTTGTGAAAATATTTGTAAAAACATTGGGAATAATATGGGGAAAATCATAGAGGTAACGAAATAATCTAAACCAAATTAGTAGAAATATGAAAAAGAAGCTAAGAGTGCCCAAATATTTTTTTGTATGAATGGTTATTTCGTAATCATTAGGTATCATAAAACAAATATAAAGATTTATGATATATTTCCGGTCATTGACTTTTCCGTAAAGCATTTTTTTGGGTTCTATATTTGCCGGGAATGAGCGGACTAAAGAAAGATATGGGTGCCATACAACGGGCGGTGCAAATACTGGCAGGCACGTATGACAAAGATTTACTCAGTTTTGAAGTGGCCAAGGTGCAAACTGTTGATACGCAGAATTGGCTCTGCTCGGCACAATTGGTAAGCAGCACTGTGCAAACCATTTATAATAATATCCAACTTACCTCTGAAAAAACAAGCAATGGTTTTATACAGGTCCCCAAAATAAATAGCAATGTAATATTGGCTATTACCTGGCGCAATGAAATATATGTATTCATGTGCTCGGAAGTGGATGCGCTGGTGTTTCATCAGCAAAACTGTGACGGCAGTTATGAAGAATTTATAATCAGCACCACTACAGGAACAGCTAATACTCCCCTTCCATTGGGCATACAATTGGTAGACGGCGGCGGCAACGGAATAGTGATTAGCAGCACAGGCACCATCCAGTTAAATGACGGCAGTTATGGGGGATTAGTAATTGCAAACGGAACAAGCGGATTGCAAAACCAACTAAATAATATGAACGCCCAGTTGCAGGCAGTTATTTCATCATTGACTAATTGGGCCCCCACACCGAATGATGGCGGTGCTGCACTTAAAACTTATTTTAGCACGCAAATAGCAGGGAAACAGCAAGCCGATTTTTCCAGTATTATAAATGCGGACATTACTCACGGACCTAAAACGAATTAATAATTAGTAATTAAGAATTAATAATCATCACACAATAATTTTATAATGGTTTTTGCTCTTTCATTCCTAATGTAAGAAAAGAACTATAAGCAATGCGCAATACCCTATTTTTTTTGATGACTGTTTTTCTTTTTTCAGCTTGCTCTGACGAAGAAAGATTGCAACGTATTGAAAAGCGAAACCCCGAATTATTTCAAATACGAATTCGTGATTCCGTAGGGAAACCTACAGTTACTTATGTGCGCCACGACAGTGTTATTAATATTCCCGGGCATACCGATACCTTCACGGTGAGTGTGCCTTGTCCGCAAGAAGTAGCTTATACACATACTTCGCATTTTAAATCGGGCACGGCTACCCTGCATATTCATTCAGGTAAAGCAACCGTTATATGTCACGATGATTCGCTGAATGAAATTGTATCCTGGCAAAATAAAATTATCGACAGCAACCGTACCTATATCCGCGAAGGATTAGCAGAACGCATGGTTGCACAACCTCCGTCTTCTTTCAACGATTTCTGCCATTGGTTCACCATTCTCGCATTGATATGTGTGGCCCTCTATTTCGGGGGAAAGTATCTCCCCACGTTATTGAAGGCTATCAAAGGTGGCTTATGATCAAAGCGTCTTTATAATTTTCCTTTCCAACACAGGGCTTCCATCAGAGTTGAGTATGCGGATTAGATAAATACCGTTTGCTTTGTCCGATATATTTATGCGCATGGTTGTGTTATTAGCTGTTACAGAATTCAGCCTTTGCCCTGTATAGTTATATAATTCTACCTGTTGTCCCGGAATTATTCCGTCTATGGTAAAGATGCCGTTATTCGGATCTGGATAGATTGTAATAGTTGATGCGTTTTTAATAGTACTGATACCTGTTGCACTTTTGGGCACGAAAGCGCAAGTTGAATCGCTGCAACCTTTGCTGTCGGTTACGGTGCAGCAATAATTGCCCGAACATAAACTGCCTATCGAATCGGTAGTGGCTGCGTTCGACCACAGGTAGGTATAAGGCGGAAAGCCGCCTGATGCGGTAACTTTTACCCCTCCGTTGCATGGCCCCAATTGGGCGACAACGGTATGCGCAATATTGATAAGGGGAGTTCCCTCCAAATAGGCCGAAAAAGTATAGATGCTATCATTAATATACTTAGAATACCACACCCAATCAGTATCGCAGCCCGCACCACCATGAAGCCTGGATAAATGTGCTGTAAGCCAAAATGATTGCGTACTACATGAAGCATTAAAACAACTGGTAAGCGGGCTACTGAAATCAATGCCCGGCTTTAAATAGCAATACCCTGGTTGAGGGTTATTACACGTGACTGTGTCTATAGCTCCGCATGAAGTACTGAAATAAAATAATCCGTCGGATAGAAAGACGGGAACATTACCGTTGGTTTCGTAGGCATAGTCAATGGTGAAGTAGGTAATGCGTATGCCTGCGGGAACGGTAATCAATATACTGTCGGAATTAAAATTGGGATAGAGGCAGGAAGGTGTTGAACCACCCGTCCAATAGCTTTTAGGTCCCGTTATCTGCGATAGTGGCTGATAATTGCCATTGGCATCTTTATAGTTTAGCATGGCTGAGCTATAGCGCACCAGTATCTTCCCGCTGGTAGTTCTCCAAGTAGTACTGTTCAAGGTTCGCGATGATACATCCTCCACTGCGCCTTTCAGTTCATTTTTAATCTCCATTGAATGGGCGTTGGTAGGCCCGGTAGATACTGCATTTTGGCCCTGCAAGCGGCCCCCGGTTGCTATAAATAGGACAACAAAGCTGGCAAAGAATAATGTATATTTTTTCATACGAGTAGATTTTCTGAGAAACGGAATAAACAAAATCAATGCTAATATATCGTTTATACCGATATAGTTATCTTTAATGTTGGGTGTTACAATAATATCTTACAGTTTCTGTTTATAAAAATGCCTGACAAACATTCCGTTTTCGCCCAACTCAGAATAGGTGTAATACGCATATCCTCCCATAATGCGGATTTTTTCAGGGAAAGGAAACTGCAATTTTTCAGTTGTTAATTTGGCCCCGTTATCGAGATCTATTTTTTGCAAGTAAGCTATACCTTGCAGTGTAAACCTATAATAACATGTTGTGCCTTCATCATTTACAATAATATCCTCGTCTTTATATTGTATTCCGTATAGGGAAAAAGTTAAAGGTACTTGCCGGATGAAGTTGTTTTTAAAATCATACACATTAATGGTATCATTATCAAAATTGAAAATGTAAATACTGTCACGCACAATGCGCAAGGGACAAAGCGTAGTATGCAGCATTAGTTTTAGTTCGAGTGTTCTTCTCCACGTAGTTCGGCTGGCTTCTCCTTTTATTATTTTGTATTCCGGTTGTTCGCCCATGGCTTGCGGTATTGGTGATTCTGTTTCCTCTGAATTGAGGCCATACAATTCAGCAATAAGGTCCATGTTCTGTCTTTCAAATACTCGGTTTTTATATGAATACAAGATTTTGAACCCCGGCGATGCATGGTCGAAATACCAATATTTAGTGGTGCATTTATCAAAGCTGGTCCATAAATAATAATAGTACGGATCGTGATAGGTAGATAGATGCGTAACAAACTGTCTAAACTCATCTGCCCTCACGCCGCCCATGTCAATTTTTTTATCTGCCGAATCATAGTCAAGCAGGTGCACCGAGTCAGAACCTTCCATGTAAAGATATTTATAAGGAGTGAGATATAAATTGTCCGGTGCATGTTTCAAAATAATTCGGGTATGTAATTTCATAGCCGTATCATACACTTCCAGGTGTTCGCCTTTGCGGTATTTGTTGAGCAGCCATATCTGTCCGTTATATGCCTCAAAGTCAAGTAATGTTCCAGCTTCTCTCAACAACTGCGGTTCATGCGTAGCAACCACATTTACTTGTCTCAATTCAGTACTGTCGATACTAAGTACAAAGTCTATCTTCACCGTATCACCTGTGCGATTTTTGATGTACTGTACTTGTGTTTTATATCCTATCAACGAGGCTTTTAGTATAGTTGGAAATGCAGTGGTAAATTTGTAATTACCAGCAGCATCGGCTATACAACCATCAGTAGTGCCAATAGCTTGCACAATGGCATATGGAACTGGCTTATGTAAAACGTCGGTAACCTTGCCCTCTATCAATATAGGGTTCGATTGTGCAACCAATAAATAGGGCATGAGGAAAAATAGAATTACCAACCCATATTTCATAGAATATCCGACCACAGGTAGGTATAAGGCGGAAAGCCGCCTGATGCGGTAACTTTTACCCCTCCGTTGCATGGCCCCAATTGGGCGACAACGGTATGCGCAATATTGATAAGGGGAGTTCCCTCCAAATAGGCCGAAAAAGTATAGATGCTATCATTAATATACTTAGAATACCACACCCAATCAGTATCGCAGCCCGCACCACCATGAAGCCTGGATAAATGTGCTGTAAGCCAAAATGATTGCGTACTACATGAAGCATTAAAACAACTGGTAAGCGGGCTACTGAAATCAATGCCCGGCTTTAAATAGCAATACCCTGGTTGAGGGTTATTACACGTGACTGTGTCTATAGCTCCGCATGAAGTACTGAAATAAAATAATCCGTCGGATAGAAAGACGGGAACATTACCGTTGGTTTCGTAGGCATAGTCAATGGTGAAGTAGGTAATGCGTATGCCTGCGGGAACGGTAATCAATATACTGTCGGAATTAAAATTGGGATAGAGGCAGGAAGGTGTTGAACCACCCGTCCAATAGCTTTTAGGTCCCGTTATCTGCGATAGTGGCTGATAATTGCCATTGGCATCTTTATAGTTTAGCATGGCTGAGCTATAGCGCACCAGTATCTTCCCGCTGGTAGTTCTCCAAGTAGTACTGTTCAAGGTTCGCGATGATACATCCTCCACTGCGCCTTTCAGTTCATTTTTAATCTCCATTGAATGGGCGTTGGTAGGCCCGGTAGATACTGCATTTTGGCCCTGCAAGCGGCCCCCGGTTGCTATAAA
>JABDCH010000066.1:8695-13770 GCA_013288205.1 Bacteroidota bacterium
CCTTTCAGTTCATTTTTAATCTCCATTGAATGGGCGTTGGTAGGCCCGGTAGATACTGCATTTTGGCCCTGCAAGCGGCCCCCGGTTGCTATAAACAGGACAACAAAGCTGGCAAAGAATAATGTATATTTTTTCATAAGAGTAGATTTTCTGAGAAACAAACAAATTTTATTGTATTACAATTTTACTAGTGCCAATTGGAACTTTATTGCTGTCAAAAGCTCGGATAAAGTATAGTCCTTTAGCTAAGCCTTGCGCCGATAATTGGTATTGTATTCCAGTAAATTCAATCTCGTTCAGTTTTCTTCCTGCCAGGTCATCTATTTCTAAATAGTAAGTGCCGTTGGCATTTATAGCGACCGTAGTTACATTGGTAAATGGGTTAGGATAAACATTCATTTCTTCAGCACTAGTTTTTAACGAGACTACTCCTTCTGCATCGGTGCAGCTTTTCCATCTTCCTAAGAAGGTAGTTCCTGCCCCAGCTGGAGCTACTAACGTATCGGAGCCGCAGAATAAGGTATCAGAATAGATACCTGCCATATACACATATGTACCCGTACGCTCACATGCAACTCCATTAAGTTGGCTCGAACCACTTAACATGGAACCGCAAATTGGATTTCCCGCGGTATCAAATTTCATTAAAAAGGCTGCATCGGTTGTTGGAGGATTTACTTGAAGTGAATAATTGTCGAATGTTAGTGTACGGGGATTTTGATTTGAAATGCCTGCCAGGTAGATACGATTATACACATCGGCTGCCAAGCCTGTGGCAATCCACGAAACAGATGGTGCGGAAGATGGGGCCTTAGCCCAAATGACATTGCCATTGGTGTCATATTTTGCCAGGAATATATTATCTACTCCTGTGGTCTTCAATGTATGCGAACCAAACTCAACTGTATTAGAAAAATACCCCGTAGTATATATGTTGTTAGCCATATCTGTAACAACAGAAGTGGAGGCAGAGGTACTGAAAGAGGATACATTTGTCACTTGTTTGGCCCATAATATATTTCCCAACGGAGAGTACTTTACTAAGAAACTTGCATGGGTAAGAGAGGTGTTTGTTAATGTAAAAGAACCAAAAGTAATGGTCAGGTCAAAAACACCCGCAAGATATGCATTACCGTTATTATCGGTAGTAACCTCATCTGAAATAGTTAAACTGTCATTTATGGGTGTGATAGATTGGGCTGCCCACAACTCATTACCATTCGAATCGTATTTCACTAAAAATGTATTGCTGCCGTCAGGAGATGACGTATTTAAATTAAAACTTCCGAAAGAGGCCTTTCCTCCAAATTCTCCTGACAGGAATACATTTCCAAATCTATCAGTAGCTACCGTACCGGCCTCTGCTATGCTGTTGTTATTACCGGCCGGAATTACAGATTGTTTGGCCCAAAGCACAGTTCCCGCCGCATTATATTTTATAATATATGCATCGGGATTAGAGGTATTATTATCAGTCAAATAAAATGTACCTGCTTGCACGGTTCCACCTGCAAAAGCTCCTGCCAGGTATATGTTCCCCGCTGCGTCTGTGGTAACAGAATTGCTCACACAATTCCCACCATTTGGTTCGCTTAGTTGTTGTGCCCACATAACAGTACCGGCTGAATTATACTTTACCAGGTAGGTATTTATGTAAGGGCTGGTGAGTGTATAATTCCCAAAAGTTATTAGCGTTAGATATTCGCCGGTAATAAAAGCATTACCATTTTTATCAGTAGCAACCGGCATATCTGCACCGCCTATAAATACCGGGTTGTAACCCGATTGATTCCAGGCCCAGCTTTGTCCTGCGGATGGAGATGCACTAATTCCAATAAATAATGCAATTAATGATGAATGATAAAACAAGAATTTTAATGCGTTCATATACCATAAATTGAAAGCTAAAGATAGTTAATTTATCAGTTTGAATAATAAAAGATAAATTGTTCGCTTTACTTGAATAGTATATGGGGTAAATAGAATTACCAACCCATATTTCATATTAGTAGGAATGACTTTAAAGGTAGAAATTTTGGAATTATCTCAGAATATCTTTATTATGAATCCTTTTCAAGCTTTTTAGCATTCCTTTGTATATAATTGTCTATAATCTCAATATCTTTTTCATCAGGTTCTTCAAGATGGATAGCTTTATCATTGTCACAGTTAAATTCAAATATTTTGGTAAATGGAGATTGTTTTATTCCGTAACTATTGGAAAAATTTAATTGATAATAAACATACCCCTTCTTAGGAAAGGAATTAGTTTTAATGGTTACTACACACATAGAATATTTTGATAAACCTTTTGAACACGTGGCGAAGCTCAATTTAGTATGCTCGTTTTTTCTTATAGATAAACCATTGGCCGACGCCGTAATAATTACAACCTCATCATCTAAGAATTTTGCAACATAATCAGTCACATCAACTATATTGATATTGAATATAATAGAATCTAGTATATCTCCCTTAACTACTCTAAGTGATGGCGGGAGATTATAATCTTCATCTATGGTTGGTGCTTCAAGAATCTTTGAATTATGGATGCTGTCTTCTAATGCGATTAATTGCTTTTTGGAAGTAATGCTATCTCTCTTATGCATTGTATCTCGATCTGCTTTATCTTTTTCCCGGATTTTATTTTGAGTTTTTAATTCTTCATTTGCTTCTTCTAGTGCTTTATTGATTTTTACTTGCGCATTGGTTGTTTCTTTTTGGGATTCAGAATTTATATATCCATCTATCAATATAGCCGAAATACCAGTGAATCCCATAACAATTAACATAATATGAAGAAATTCTGTTGAACGAAAAAATTTAATTCTTTTCTTTACAGATTCAAACTGTATCATTGTTACAATACTAAGCGAAGCACACGCTAATAGTTTTAATATTAAATCTATAATGTCTAGCATTCTTTATAGCGGTAATTATTGTAATATAATTACAAATATAAAGAATAACCAATTTAACTGTCCCGGTTGATTAATATCAGGTATTTCTTATCCTGTTTACTATTCTCCACCCCCACTTCTCTCTGTTCCTCCAGCACCACAATACTTCCTCTGATTTCACAACGGCTGATTGGTATCTCGTCACCTTCTTCATCGGTGAGTAATAACATATCGGCAGTGGCGTATGTAATCCATCCGTTAAGATGTATAGTAACTCCCGGTTCCGGGAAGACGGTAACAGTACAGTATCGGTTTATAAAATGATGACTCACTTTTAATTAAGAATTAACAATTAATAATCAGAGAGGGGAATTGATTTGTAATATGAAGAGCATATAAATACATTATTAATTCTTAATTATTCATTATTAATTCAGAAGGCGGCTGCTCCATTATTAATTTTTCATTGTTCATTATTAATTGGTATTGCTCTTTTTCCACCCTTCTTATTTCACTTAACAATTTGCCTTTCCAGCGCCGGTAATAGTTTTCTGCTGTTTCCATATCATGCATCCTCGAGCGCTTATGCAGATTTTTATATTCCGTTTGCAGTGCCTCGCACATTTCATATAATCCGTTCAGGTACCTTTCTATCTCGCTTATTTCTATCATAGCACATTATTTATTCATTCATAATTCATCACTCATAATTCATAATTTCCGTACGTCCACTCGCTCACCTCTTCCCTGGCGTGTTTCAGCTTTTTCATATAGCCCAGCGATTCCCATTTCTCCAGCGGTTTCAGTTTGTTGTTTGCTACCAGGTATTCGTAAATACCAACCCAGTCAGGGTTTCCCGGCAGGCAGCGGTGCATGGTAACGTGCTTCAGAAAAAGGTTGAACTTTTCCTCGCCCGTTAATTGCGAAAAGGTTCCTTTCACCGTTTGATGGATATATTTCTTTTCGGCGCATTGTTTGAAATAGAGTTTCATTAACTTGCCTATGAAGCGCGGAGGGTCGCGTTGTACCAGCGTGCACATTTTGTCAGTTAATGTCGGGTGTGTCATTTTTGTATATATTTGTGTCGTAAATTTGACACAAAAATAGACAATAGAATAATATAATGTCAAATAAATAGACACATAATTATAAACACTGCCACTATTTATCTATGCATCAGGGAGAATATTTAAAAAAGGTAATAAAGAACAGCAACTTCACTGTAAAGGAAGTCGCCGATGCCGTAGGTATTTCGCGCGCGAATATGTATCTTCTTTTCGCGAAAGAGAAGCTCGACGATTATTATATAGACAAAATTGGACAGATTGGAATTGATCTGGACAACCTGAAGCCTCAAAAGGGGTTAGTTAAGGAGTCGAAAGAGTTGATGGGGAAAGATAATGAGGTGCATATCCCTTTTTACGAAGCCAATGTTACGGGCGGCGACGTAAACAACTTTGGCGACCAGGTGAAGAATGCTTCCTACTTTTTAACGATACCTCATTTTAAAGATTGCCACATTGCCGTGCGCGTGAATGGGCACAGCATGTATCCGAAGTATTGCAACGGCGATATTGTGGTGTGTAAAAAGATAAACGACCATAGCCAGGTTCCTTATGGGGAACCTTACATTGTGGTGCTGGCCGACTATTCCGTGCTGAAATATGTACACCCACATCCTACGAATAAGTCCCTCTTTATATTGAAAAGCGCCAACGAAGCCTATGAACCTATGGAAGTGAAACGCCGCGATGTGTTGGGCATTTATATTGTTAAAGGGAAATTGGAGTTGGCTTAGTTATGAGTTATGACCAAATATAACTAGAGTGTGGTAGGAGATGAAGAAGGATAAGGTCAAAACACCAAAAAGATTGATGATTCTTAGTTATGCAAAAATATATTGCTGATCATAGCGATATAGATACTATAAGATTAATATAAGTGTAGTATAAAAACGTATCGGTAGCGTACTATTTTTATACTTTATATAGTATAAAAAGTATATTTTTACATGAATGAAAGGTAATTCAATGTGGGGTAATTGAAGTATATTGCTCTCATTTTCAGTACTATAAATGAATTTCATATTGATTTAATATGAAATTGGACGAATATCAATAAATAATGACATATCTTTGCTCTGCGTCTGGAAAGAGTCGCGATGCGTCTCGCAGA
>JABDCH010000067.1 GCA_013288205.1 Bacteroidota bacterium
GAGTTCATAAAAGGAAAACTTTCACCTTTATGAACATTTAACTTTACAAACTTTTAACTACTAGATGACTCGCATTTTATCCCTTAAAGAACTTGATATACAGGTAAAGAAAAAGAAATCATTTCTATGCATAGGGCTTGATACCGATATGAACAAGCTGCCGACCCAATATGTACGCAATGCATTGGCAGTGGTGAACTTTAACAGGCAGATAATTGATGCTACTAATGACCTTTGTGTAGCGTATAAATTAAATACAGCATTCTACGAAGCCATGGGAGCCAAAGGCTGGGATTGTCTTAAGCAAACTATTGAGCTTATCCCAAAAGACATATTAATCATTGCTGATGCTAAAAGAGGCGATATAGGCAACACATCTGCTATGTATGCCAAGGCATTTTTTGAAGATTTGGATGTTCATGCAATTACTTTATCCCCTTACATGGGCAAGGATTCTGTAAGCCCATATTACGAGTATGAAGGCAAGTGGACCATTATGCTGGGGCTTACTTCCAACGAAGGAGCCAAAGATTTTCAGATGCAAAAGATGAAATCAGGCAAACACCTGTACGAAGAAGTATTGGAGACGTCGAAAGATTGGGGCAATGAAAAGAACACCATGTTTGTAGTAGGCGCTACACGTGTCGATGCACTTAAGGGCATTCGTGAAATTTTACCTGAACATTTCCTGCTTGTACCGGGCGTGGGCTCGCAAGGCGGAGATATGGAAGAAGTGATAAAGGCGGGCGCTACGGAGGAAGGAAGACTCTTAATCAATGCTTCCAGAAGTATACTCTATGCCGATGACGGAAAGAGCTTTGCTGCCAAAGCAAGGGAAGAAGCCATGCAACTTAAATTGAGCATGGATATTGGCTTCACTAAATAAGTATTGCCTTATCTTTTTTAGATGCTACTTCCTATTTCTGTCTAAAGTAAATCTCAATAGGGGTTCCCGATAAATCAAAGTTTTCTCTCAGTTGATTTTCTATAAACCGTTTATAGGATTCAGGAACATATTCCGGATGACTACAAAATACAGCAATAGCCGGAAATGGCGTAGGTAATTGGGTAAGATATTTTATTTTGATATACCTGTTTTTTATAGCCGGTGGCGGAGTTGCTTCAATTATCGGCAACATGACATCATTTAACTTGGATGTAGGAATTTTCCTGTGCCGGCTGTTATAAACCTGCATTGTTGTTTCAAGCACTTTTAACACCCTTTGCCTCTCATGCACTGAGGTGAAAATGATTGGTACATCACTAAACGGAGCAAGTTTTAATTTGATGAAATCAGTAAAATACCCGGTAGTCTGGTGGGTCTTTTCAATCAAGTCCCATTTATTCACCACAATTACTACTCCTTTATGATTGCTGACTGCAAGCGAGAATATGGACATGTCCTGCGATTCAAAACCACTTTCCGCATCTAATATCAATACACATACATCAGCCCGTTCAATAGCACGTACACTGCGTAATACGGAATAAAATTCCACATCTTCCTTTTCCTTGTTTTTTTTGCGAAGGCCTGCTGTATCTACCAACAGAATATCATATCCGAATTTGGTGTAGCGGATATCAATAGCATCGCGAGTGGTTCCGGCAATTTCAGTTACTATTTGCCTCTCCTCTTCCATCAACGCATTAATGAAAGATGATTTTCCTACATTCGGTCTGCCTACTATGGCTATGCGGGGAAGACCTTCCGGGTAATACTCGTCCTTCATAGTTGAAAAGGCTTTTATAATGTCATCCAGCAATTCGCCGGTGCCACCACCACTTACTGCCGATACGGGATAAACATCTCCCAGCCCTAATGAATGAAAATCAGATGCCTGGTGAGCCCTTTCATGGTTATCGGCTTTATTAGCCACCACAAATATTTTTGTATCCTTTTTCTTTAGTCTGCGCAATAAATTGGCTACCATATTATCTTGCCCCGTCAGGCCTTCGTATACGTCTAATACAAATATGATGAGGTCAGCCTCGTCAATAGCCAGCTCCACTTGCTTTCGGATACTGGTTTCAAATAAATCAGTGCTTTCGGGGACGTAACCACCTGTATCAATAAGTGAAAAATTTTCACCATTCCATTCCACCCGTCCATAATGCCTGTCGCGGGTGACCCCGCTGGTAGGGTCTTCAATGGCCTCGCGCGTTTCTGTTAAACGGTTAAACAAGGTTGACTTACCTACATTGGGACGTCCTACTATCGCTGCTATTCTTGACATTTTTCTTTTAATTTGATGATTAGTCCATTTGATAATTTGATAATGAAATGCTTTAACTATCAAATTCGCACATCATCAAATCATCAAATGAGTTTTATAAGTATCCGAAGTTTTTAAGGTGCATATCACTGTCTCTCCAATCCTTTTTTCACCTTCACCTGCACCTCAAGGAAAACCTTTGCATTAAGCCACTTTTCAAGGTCTTTTCGGGCGGCCGTGGCGGTTCTTTTCAGCGCTTCGCCCTTATTGCCGATAATAATAGCCTTTTGTGTATGCCTGTTTACAAATATTTCGCAACGTATCCGCGTAAGCTTTTCTGTTTCGAGGAACTCCACGGTTACTACTTCTACGGAATAGGGTATTTCCTGCTGGTAATACATGAGAATTTTTTCTCTCAGTATTTCAGAAACAAAGAATTTTTCAGGCAAATCTGATATTTGGTCTTTCGGATAAAACGGTTCTCCTTCAGGTAAAAGACCGATAAGCAGGTTTTTTAATTCTTTTATGTTGAAATTATGCAATGCCGAAACTGCTATAATAGCAGTCGGATTGAGCTGTTCTTTCAATAGTTCCAGTTTACGCCCGGTTTCTTCCTGTTCTCCAAGGTCTAATTTATTGAGGACTGCGACTACCGGGAGTTTTGTTCTTTTGAGCTTTTCGAATAATTCCCTTTCAAAATATTTCTCTTCCACATCGGTTACAGCCAATATCACGTCAGCATCGTCCAATGCTTCCCCCACCTTTTTCATCATAGCCTCCTGCATTTTGTAGTGAGGCTTCAGTACTCCCGGGGTATCAGAAAATACCATTTGATAGTCTTCGCCATTGGCTATGGCAGTAATACGATGACGTGTGGTTTGGGGCTTATTGGTGACAATAGATAGCTTTTCGCCCATGAGTGCATTTACAAGGGTCGATTTGCCCACATTGGGGCTACCTACTATACTTATCCAGCCAGATTTGTGCATTTTTTATCTTATTCGGGCTGCAAAAGTAATCTATATTACCGACTATAAGGCGTTATAGACCCAACACTTGCTGAATTAAGCACATTATACCAGATAAAAATCACAAGTTCTTGAAAAAATAAAGCCGCTATCTTATTTTATTTTTCGTCGGGGAAAGAAAAACTTCTATTCCTCAAAATAAGTGTATATTTGCAACCCTTAAAATATTGCGGGGTAGAGCAGAGGTAGCTCGTTGGGCTCATAACCCAAAAGTCGTTGGTTCGAATCCAGCCCCCGCTACTAAAAAAGCCCCTAACTTAGGGGCTTTTCCATTTTATCTTTTGACTCTTCTTACTTAAGCAAGGTTACATTACCTATGTAGGAATGCTGATTATATTGTGCGTCAGTTATCGTTATCTTGTAAATATAAGTGTCCTCCTGCGATACAGTCCCTACTCCATGTATCGTTCCGTCCCAGCCCTTGTTAATATCATTCGTGTGATATATCTCCATGCCCCAACGATCAAAGATGTACATATCGAAATAACGGATGTATTCTCCTATCGGTTTGAATACATCATTCAAGCCATCTCTATTGGGAGTGAATGCAGACGGTATGTACAGACTGTATTGCGGTTCAATTATTAAGCAGTTGGTTACGGTATCGCTACATCCTTTCGCATTCATATCTATCAATTGTATACAATATGTTCCTGTATCATGATAGGTATGCATCGGATTTGCTATATGGGTCACTGAGTCGCTTCCATCTCCAAAACTCCACCACCTATATGCTAATCCATTGCTGTCAATACTTTCATCCTGAAACTGTACTGTAGGCGCTAGTATGGTTACTGGTTGCGGGCTATACGTAAAGGCTGCCCTTGGAGGGCTATACACACTTATTAACCCGATTTTCCGTAGGCTTGAACTGCATCCACTGTCTGATATCACTGTAAGAGTTACACTATATATTCCGCCCCTTTTGTAGCAATATATCGGGTTCTCACTTTGAAGACTGTCTCCATTTCCAAAATTCCATTCATACAATTCCTTCCCCCCTGTGGGTGGAGTCAAATTCACAAATTGTATACATAATGGGCTACATCCCTGTGTAGAGTTTGATACAAAACTTACTGCAGGCGGTGGTTGCACATCCACCGTTGCATCGGCTGTTGCCGTTACTCCGCAATTATCCTCTACCGTCAAGGTATAAACAGTTGTAAACGAAGCCGGTATAGTCATACAGGGAGATGTTAGATTAATCGGTTCCCACAAATAGGTATCTCCCCCGGTTCCTCCTGTAGCCAAGCCACACAATGTAGCGGTACGTTTGCTGCATGTAACAGAAGCGCCACTAATACTTACAGCCAATGGTGGCGGGAAATTGAAATTCATATATGCGTTTGACACACAGCCATTCGCATCGGTAACCTGAACTGTGTAAGTTATTGACGCTGGTGGTCTTAAGCTGGTAACGCTGCTGCTTGTATTCCCGATTCCATTGCCTCCACTCCATTTATATATATACGGGCTAGTACCTCCGGTAACATTTGCTGTAAATGTTCCACTATCTCCTAAACATCTTATCTGGGGCCCAGTTACGGTTACTACCAACGCTGCAGGTTGTGTGACAATTGTGCCTGCTGTAGCCGTACATCCATTCGCATCTCTAATGGTTACTACGTATTTACCGGCCACTAATCCTGTACCTGTAATTCCATTGCCTCCACCAGGGCTCCATTGGTAACCGTAAGGCGCTGTACCTCCGCTTCCACTTGCTGTGGCGCTCCCGGTCGGGGTTCCATTACATGTTACATTTGTTTTACTAACTATACTTACCTGTACGGCACTCGGCTGTGTAACCGTTACACTTGCACTTATTGTACAGTTATGATAATCCGTTACTTTAACCGTGTAGGTGCCGGCTAGTAATCCTCCTGCAGTAGCATTCGTCTGGCCTCCCGGGCTCCACGCATATACATAAGGCACTGAACCTCCCGTAACACTTGCTGTTGCAGTTCCATTCGGCAAACCGCATGATGCATGTGTGAAACTCATAACCACGGCTAAGGCTGCTGGCTGTGTCATGTTAACACTGGCGGTCGCTGTACACCCTCGCGAATCGGTTACTAATACAGTGTATGTAGCTGCCGGTAGCCCGGTAGCCGCAGCATTAGTTTGTCCGGATGGGGTCCATAGATATTTATAAGCAGGTGTTCCACCTGAGGCAGTAACAGTAGCACTCCCTTTATCTCCGTTACATGCAGGGTAAGTTATGGTTATGGTTGTTTTAAAGGGAGCAGGCTGTGTAATTGACACACTAGCACTTGCCGTACAACCATTATTGTCAGTTACATTTACAACATAGCTTCCCACAGTCAGACCTGTGGCAGTAGGAGTTGTTTGCCCTGTAGGGTTCCATAAATAGGTATACGGAATCGTCCCTCCCCCTACTACAGCAGCGGCACTTCCGGTTGCTCCACTGCATTGCGGATACGTCGGGTTTATATTCACAATTAACTGTGTAGGTGCTGTTACGCTCACACTGGCAGTTGATGCACATCCGATATTATCGGTAACAGTTATAGTATACGTTCCGGTAGATAATCCCGTAGCGGTAGCCGTTGTTCCCCCTACAGGAGACCATAAATAGGTATACGGCGAAACTCCTCCTGTTGCACTGGCCGTTAATGTTCTTTTAGTATTTCCACAAAGAGGTGGAGTGACTTTAATTGTTGTAATTAGTTGAGTAGGTTGCGTCAATGTCAAAGTAGCACTGGCTGTACAGGCATTTGAGTCGGTTATGGTAACGGTATAATTACCGGCTACCAGTCCTGTACCTATCTGATTTGTTCCGCCCGGGGCACTCCATTGATACTGGTAAGGATTATACCCATTAAGAGCTTTAGCTATACCGGTTCCCGGGCTTCCAAAACAAGTTATGGGAGTTTTTACAGCAGCGGTTGCAGTAAGCGAATCAAAACCAGGAACAGTATAGTAAATAGTATCCTTGCACAAATCGCCTGTAACAGGAGTTAATATAAGTACATACTTACCTGCACTATCAACTGTGATGACTTGTGTAGTATCGCTGCCAACAATACCTGGGCCCGACCATATGTAAGCAGATCCACCAAAAGGTCCGCTGAGAGTGATGGTTCCATGGTTTTTACATATAAGACCTGTGGGAGAAGAGGGTTTAATGGAAAACTTGTCGCAGGAGGCATCTACATAAGCATACCCAAAGTGGCCTCCTAATGAACAGTCAGCAACCAGGAATTGGATGGTTACACATTGTCCTATATATTTATCGAGCGGAACATTAACCTGAGTCCAATCTCTCCAATAGACAGTATCTGCTTCCGGAGAATACCATATTCCTTTGAAACCAGGAAGGCCTGGCCCGGAAGAAACGAAGTATTTACCGCAGTTTGAAATAGTATCGCCACTAGAATCAAACAATGTTACACTAAAAAAGGGTTGTTCATAATAGCTATGGCTTGCCGGGTTTTCTATGAGTATGGCATAAGCATAGGTAACACTGTTATTGAGTGCGGTAACTTGAAATTTCTGACTCAATATAGCCATACCCGAATTAATACCGGTACTATCTCCCAACATTACTGAAGTACCAACGCCCCAGGGCGACACTTGTGGCATTGAAATTCTAGCATAGGTTTGGAGCAGATAATCATTTCCGCCTGTAGTAACATGCATTTGGTAACTGCTGGTATTGGGGTCGTAGCAGGCTTTATTTACGGCTCCTAAATAGCCTCCGTTTATACCGGTAAAATTGAAGTTACCAAAGCCAGAACTATTAACTTCATAATAGCCATACCACCCAGTAAAATCTCCAGTTAAAAAATTCATATTGGTACAGGCAGAATCGCAGGTGGGTGCTACATACGAAGGGAATAATCTCTTGGGTGTCTGACGATTATTCTTTTTATTATTAGAAAAAGTGTTGTAGAGTGCTACCAGTACTTGCCTTTTGTTATTGAAATAGGGTTGGAAATTGGAAGAACTTAACTTGCCTTTTTTTATCTGGGGATAAATGGCCGAACGTTCCGAATCAAGATATGTTTGATAGTTTTGGACGAATGCCTTGAATTCTTGATTGCTTGCATTTACCTGTTTTTGAACAGATATTAGAGTAGTATCCCAAGTGTAAACCAATGCTTCAATGGTACTTGTGTCTTTTCCTGCAGAGTAGCTATTGTTCTGATTACGGAGGGGAAAGCGAATATTTTGTGCGTTAATTCCCGCTACAAATAAAATAGCAGGCAATAATAATTTCAGTAATTTTTGTTTCATTTCAAAAGGTTGTTAACATGCTTAACACATTACTTATCAGTACTATTTATGAAATACTGGAAGGCATATTACGAATTGCGGTTATTATCATAATCATTATCTATAAATGCAATGGGCTAACATCACCCCCACAAAGTTAATAAAATAACAAATAGTAAACACCCAAAACATCTATAATTACATGATGGAACGAACCATTCCATAAAAGTGTTGGGTGAACATGAGCAGTAAAAGTTAACATAGAAGCAGTAGCAATACACTCAATATCCAATTACTGAACCCATATTGAAGAAAAGCTATTTATCTTCGCAACATTTTAGTTTCAAATGAAGCCCTTTTTATTGATAGCCCTTTTCTTAGTTGCTTCATCTTCTGTTATAGTTGCACAGAATGATGAGGATCCGATAACAAAATTCCTAACAAAAAGGGAATATATATTTCCAGATTCTGCCCAATATAATCCGCGTACGCGTAAGGAAAAGCGCTGGCCCGACACGTTGTATTATAATACCGTATATAAATCGAAACTTTTAGGGTCTATAACTATTCCATTTCTTTCCAGCGGTATAGAAATAAAAGGGGGCATACCAAGTGGTACATATTCGGTAACCACCACAGTTGCACTTGGAGTGGGATACACTTGGTTTTGGGGAGACTTCATATTTAATGAGAATGATAAAATCACGGTTGACCCGAAAGTTTTTTTTGGATTGGCAGCCACTACAGGATTATCAAATGGCTTAAATTTGGAAAAGGGTGGGCTTTATGCAACCGGATTTATTGGTGTAAGCTCGTTTTCACTGCTTTTTGGATATGATATAATAAACCACTCGCCGACGCTGGGGCTGGGTGGAAGAATTGACTTATACTCCATTTCACAAAAATACTTGCACGTATTGGGGCGGGTACACGAAGTTAGGCGACACAAAAAAATTGCTATCCCTATTACCCACGAATAGTTATTTAAGAATTTACTCAATCCACAATTAATATCCTCTTCCGCCGTTTATTGCAATGCATCGTAAGATATTTTATACTTTAGGGCTCTGATGTAACCGACGATATTTATAAAAAAAACTGCTCATTGATGAAAAGAACTGTAAAGTTAATTCCATGTACCTTAATACTGCTATCTGTTTTTGCTTCGTGCACAAGTTATAAAGTTATGCACTATGGCCGCGACGAAATAACCAATATAGGCCCTAAAGTTTCTGCCTATAAAGTATATGTGCATGATGAAAAATCTCTTTACAGGGTTGATAAGCCCAATCTTTCTATAGCAGGTGTAAAAGGTGACCTTACTCCGATATTAAATCCTGACACCATAACAGAAATAAAAGAGCCGCATACCCGCAAGCAATTAAAAAGGCACGAGCACGACCTGAATATTTCTACTAAAACGGAGATAAAAAGCAATCCCAATGGCATGGTATTAAAAAAAGATGATATCACTGACGTTTCGCATATAGTAGCAAAAGCCCGGATAGCGGAATCTGTAGGCGCTATAGCCGTATTGTTATTTGGTGTACTGGTATGGGTCTTTATAGTAAAATCCTTCCAGGGGCTTTTGTAAACAGTAGGGTTACATCCCACATCGTAATTTATCAGGCCCTATACTACTGAATATAGCTGCAATTTCATATCTTTGCTTTAATTAGTTTCTCAAATGAAGGCATTAAGGTATTTTTTTCTTATACTAGTGTGTGCAGGAGTATTTTCCTGTCAAAAGGCAGCTACTACCCCATCATCCGCTATGAGTGCCAGTATTAATGGGGCAAGCAGCATAACTTTTTCATCAAGCTTTACAAACAGCAATGGAGTTAGCGTTTTGCAGGGAACCAGCAATACGGCTACTATTCAGATATACATACAAAACCCTGGCCCGGGAACATATTATTTTCAAAGCCCGGGAAGCTATCCTTATGCAACTATTACCACTTCCACTATTTCAGGCAGCTATAGTACGTATGCAAGTAACCTAAATGTACTCTCTATGAGTACCGGTAGCACTTCGGGCTTATATAACGGCTCATTCAGCTTTTCAGCCACCGGTAGTGCCGGCACCATTAATGTTACCGGGCAGTTCTCCAATATGTAATTAATCTAAGGAGGCGGCTACTTTTAACTAGTTAGAACCGCTTTTTGCTTGCCACTCCTGTAGTAATGCCGCGTTAACTTTTGTGCCGCCCATCTGTGCTTGTTGAGCAAGCTGCAATGCTTTTGCGAAATTATTTTCTGCTGCATAAACAAGCGCTTCAAGATAGAATAAACGGCCATTATCGGTTGTTTTTGTCAATGCCTGTGTATACATATTAATCGATTCAGAATAGTTGCCTTTTTTGTAATAGGCAATTCCTTTATTAATAACAGCATCAAGGTTTCCTGGAGCCAATTCCAATACTTTGTTAAAATCCGCAATACCCTGGTCAAGTTGATTTAATGCATCAACATATAAAGTCCCCCGGTTCAGGTATGCATCTGCGTCGTTGGGAGTTAATTCGATTGTCTTTGTGTAATCAGCAAGTGCCAATTGTAACTGAGGGGGCGTGCTGTACTGGTAAACAAGCCCACGTTGAAAATAAGCGTTTACATAGCCGGGAGCCATAGCAATTAATTCATTATACTCCTTCAATGCATCAGCATACATACCTTTTCTGTAATATGCCAGCCCCAGGTCTAGTCGCCCGTCCAATTGAGAGGGATCAACCTTATTTCCAAAATCAAGTACCTTTTTGAAGTCCGCAATAGCTGCATCAATATTGTGTGTCTTGTCCAGGTAGGTTAGTCCACGCCACATATATACCGTAGGCGGACAATACTTGTCGTTTTCAATACCTTCCGTAAAATAGGTAATGGCTGAAGGATAATCACCTTTCTCAAAAGATTCTTGGCCCATGCAATAATATCCGCGCCAGTAGCCGCTATCTTTTTTTACAGCATCACCCCAAAAAGTAAAACTATCTTTCCATACCCTGGTTCTGGCCCAGGTCATAGTAGTAAGAAGCAATATCACAGCAATACCTCCATATTCTATGGTTTTCCTGTTGGGCTTATAAGCAGGATTGGTAATTAACTTATTAAACCCGTAACCCAATACAAAGAATAAACCAATATAGGATATGTAGCTGTAGCGGTCAGCAATAATGGCATCGGCGACGGGGATAAACTTAAGTACCGTAATAATATTGGCAACGAAGAAAAGTAATCCGAAAATGGCAAACCGGTTACGCCTGAAAAGCACATACACAGTGCCGGCAACTATAAGAATGATTACAGGTGCGGCATATACCATAAAAGGAACTAATCGTTCAGGCGTTGTGGGATAGGGATAAAGTCCTGATAAATTAACGGGCCAGATAAATTTTAAGAGATACATGCATAACGCATATAAGCCAAAAAGAAGGGCATGTAACCGGTCAGAATAATTATATACAATGGCCCCTCCCTGGGCTTTTATAGCTACTATTCCAAATATAACAGATAGAATAAAGAAAGGTATTTTCTCTGTTATCATCGCAACAGAGAGTTTCCGTTTAAATAAGTAATCTATCAAAAGGAAACATAAGGGCAGCGTTACTGCCTGCCCTTTGGAGAATAACGACACTAAATACAATACAAAAGCATAGCCCAGATACTCTAGCTGCTTGCCATTTTGCATATAAAGTACATAACAAATAAGCGATGCCAGGAAGAAGAGGCTATATAATACATCTTTCAGTTCAGATGCCCAAGCCACCGATTCCACATGCATAGGATGAACACCAAAAAGCAAGGCTGTTATTAGTGGTATCATCACATTTTTTTTGCCCAGCAAATAATAAATAAAGAAAAAAACCAGGGATGTATTCGCTAAATGCAGCAAAAGGCTAATGGCATGGTATCCCATCATATCAGCTCCGAAAAACTTATGTTCAAGGGTCAAAAATAAAATAGTAAGCGGATGGTAATTGGCCACATAATAGCTGGAGAAAACAACTTTAAGCGGTGCATTCATCAGGGTATTATTCAGTATATATTCCGGGTCATCCCACAACACGTAGCCATTGCTAAAAGTAGGCAGAAACGCAATAAATGTTAATGCAATAATAGCTATTAGCGCAGTCTTAACACTAATACCCTTTTTAGCTATTTCCTTTGTTGCCATAGCCCAAAAATAGTTATTTTCCATTCTGCTTTAAATCCTTACTTTTGTTTTTCACGATTTAACCTATTCTTATGCCTGCATTACTTGCTCCCTCTATTTTAGCTGCTGACTTCAGTAATCTGAAATGGGCCATTGATATGATTAATGAAAGTGAAGCAGATTGGTTTCATGTAGATGTGATGGATGGCGTATTTGTACCTAATATTTCTTTCGGTTTCCCGGTGATGAAAGCTTTGCAGAAGCACGCCACCAAGATGCTCGATGTGCATTTGATGATCATTGACCCTGATAAATATATTGATGAATTTAAAAAGGCAGGTGCAGGGTCACTTTCGGTGCATTACGAAGTATGCCGCAATTTGCACCGTACCATACAAGCCATAAAGCATGCCGGAATGAAAGCCAGTGTGGCTATTAATCCGCATACCCCCGTAAGCGCATTGACCGATATAATAAACGATGTGGATATTGTATTGGTTATGTCAGTTAACCCTGGATTTGGCGGACAAAAATTTATACAGCATACCTTTGATAAAGTATTGCGTTTAAAACAATTGATTATCGACAGCAGTTCAAAAGCCAAAATTGAAATAGACGGCGGGGTTGACCTTGACAATGCACTTCCTTTAATCCGTGCGGGGGCCGATATATTGGTTGCAGGCAATACCGTATTCTCCTCCCCTAACCCGCTTGAGGCTATTAAGTTTTTAAAAGATCCGCTCTAGATAATTATGAGTTATAAGTTATGAATTATTTACAAATTTGCATAGTATAGTTCTAGCTTATAACTTATAATTCATAACTCATAACTATATTACTATGTCATTAGAAGAAAAAATAAACGGAGAGATAAAAGCCGCCATGTTATCAAAGAACACAAAGAGGCTTGAAGCATTGCGCAGTATTAAAGCAGAAATATTATTGCTCAACTCATCTGAAAAGGGTACCAGCGAAGAACTGGAAGCTAAAGCCATGCAAAAAATGGTAAAACAGCGCAAAGAATCTGCCGAAATATATACTTCTCAAAACCGCCCTGAATTAGCAGAGATAGAACTTTTTCAAGCCAGTGTAATTGAAAGCTTTTTGCCCAAGCAAATGAGCGCTGATGAACTACAGACCGCCGTAACGGGTATTATTGCAAGCGCAGGGGCTTCATCTATGGCCGATATGGGCAAAGTGATGGGCCTTGCCACCAAACAACTTGCAGGAAAAGCTGAAGGAAAAGCTATTTCGGAAATGGTGAAAAAGCTATTAAGTGGAAATTAGTTTTTAGGTATTTGCGTTTTACTTATTTCCTGAAGTTTCCCACCTGTTAATCTTTTTACGGTAATCGTTGATGTTTTACCATCACTATTATCGCTTACCTCATCTTCCTCAATCAGGGTGAATTTACCATTAATATATTGGTAAAGCTGGGTCTTTTTATCATTGGGTAAGTCTACATTCTGATAAACCAGTTTTTGGTCTTGGTCGAACTGAGGGTTTACAAATTTCGAGAGTATAGTATCTGCTACAAATTGCCCAGTAGTGGGTTGATATACCCAGCAATAATAAGTAAACTTATCTACACTATTTAGTAACCGTATATCATTATTACCATCGAAATTCATATCCTGCATAATAAACCGTTCCTCCTTATTGCTATTTGTCCAGGGCCATATAGTTTCATTTTTCCCTGGAATAATTACTTGTTTGCGGTTCGTATCTTTTGCATTTAAAATGGTGATAGAAGTAACTGTTCCGATTCTTACACCAATTTCCATTGCCTGATTTTTACTCTTTCCCGCTGAGGGTTTCTGAACAGTTTGCTTATAATGGATATTCTGTAATTGTTGCACTGACAAACGATATATGAGTTGGCCATCTGTAATAGTAACAGTTGTTTGCGCTGATAAAACACTTATGCTCGCAGCCAATAAAGCTGTTAGTATTATTTTCCGGATTGAGATGATGGTAGATGTCATGCAGATTTTGCTTATTCTTTTGATAGTTACAAACTTAGCTATTTTCATGGAATGACTCACTATAACCCTGTATACCTACTTGGTATAA
>JABDCH010000068.1 GCA_013288205.1 Bacteroidota bacterium
AAAAGAATTCATCATCATTATCGTGTTTATGCCAGTGGTATTCGCCTTCCACAATGCCAATGCGTACAACACTGTTGTTTACTTGTGTTAATGTCTGGTTAAACCATTTTTCGGTACATTCCCTTACCATTTGCGGTATATCTATCCGTTCCAAATGGTCAAACTTCACATCCAATTTGGTTACATAATTAAATTCCTTATCCATACTAACTGTCTTTTGTGGTTTTCTTTTGTTTCCAGGTTTTATAAAAATCATCCTGCTTACGCTTGAATATGGGCTCTCTGCGTAAAGGTTCGCAGGGCTTAAGCGTTTCATAAAGTTCTTTTGGAAGTTTTTGATACAACTCTGTTCCCATCTTTTTCCATTTCTTCATTTCGTCGCTTACATCCTTAATTATTTTAGCAGGAGAGCCAACAACCAGTTTGCCTGCCGGAATTATCATATCTTCCGGAACAAAACAAAGAGCGCCTATAATACTGCCCGGGCCAATATCCGCACGGTCCATAATTACAGCATTCATTCCTACTAACACATCTTTGCCGATATGCGCACCATGTATAATGGCTCCATGCCCTATATGCGCATTTACCTCCAGCACAACGGTTACGCCCGGAAACATGTGGATGGTACAATTTTCCTGCACATTGCAACCATCTTTAATGATGATTTCGCCCCAATCACCGCGAATAGCAGCCCCGGGAGCTATATACACATCTTTACCAATAGTTACATTGCCTGTTACACATGCCTGCGGGTGCACAAAGCTTGATTTATGCACGACAGGGCGGTATCCATTAAATTCGTAAATCATCTCTTTCGGTATTTATTTTTCAATTCCATTTTTTCCTTCATCTTCCTATTCTCTATAATCATCTCTATTACTTTTTTAACCCTCCGTTCTTTCGTTTCAGCTTGTGCTGCGTCATTAATATAACTGGCATATTCCCGCTTGTGCGATGGAGCCATTTTATCGAAATACATCTTTAGTCCTTTGTTAACATTCAACGCCCTTTGCAATTCTACCGGAATATCTACTACTGAGGACTTTTTCTCCACTTTGACACCTTGTTTATTTAACGCGGCCGCCTCTTGCAGGTACTCTGCCAGTTTGTCATCATCAATCAGGCTATGTTCAGTAAAGTCGATGCTGCGGTTTCCTTTATCGTTTTCTTCATCCGTGAATAAATTATATTTATCACTCATTAGGCTGCCTTTAAAAAAATTGATTTTCACATGTTTTTTAAAGGCCCATACCCCGCAAACCATACCATTCACATTAAAATTAGGACCCCATTTCCAATCTTCTTTCACATCAGGCAAAGCCTTATGTATAAGAGCCCGCAGATGATTACAATATTCCTTTTGAAAACCTGTAAACTTATCAAAAGCTCTATCTATCTCTTTGGTAGCATTGGGATGGATGGTGGACATAAAAGGTATTTGGTTATAGTTTATTTGCGAATGTAGTAATACGCTACAAATCTAAAAATATTTCAGATTGCGTTCCTTATTCCTTATTTTTGTAAAAACACATGCATATTGTATAATATGATTAACCTAAGCAAGGAATCTACAGGCCCCGGCAAAAGCATTGATAAAAAAGCGACCCAGGAGGAACTATTAAAGCTCCAGGAACAAATGTCATCGCTCCAAAATCTTTTGTTTGCTGAAAAAAAATACAGTTTGCTAATCATATTACAGGGTATGGATGCTGCTGGTAAAGATGGAACCATTGCACATGTATTCTCATATATGAACCCTATGGGAGTAAATGTAAAAGCGTTTAAGGAACCTACCCCGGAAGAAAGGGAACATGATTTTTTATGGAGGGTTCACCCTCATGTTCCGGCCAAAGGAATGATTGAAATATTTAATCGCTCGCATTACGAGGATATCCTTGTGCCTACGGTGCATAAAACCGTGGAAAAACAAATAATTGAAAGACGGTATTCTATTATTAACAGCTTTGAACAAAACCTGGCTGATGCGGGAACTGTTATTCTCAAATTTTTTCTTCATATATCAAAAAAAGAGCAAAAAAAGCGAATAGAGGAAAGGCTTACCATTCCTGAAAAAAAGTGGAAATATGATCCTGCCGATTCAGCAGAAGAACATAATTGGGACGCATACATGAGCCTGTACGAAAAAATATTTGAGGCTTGCAGTCCTGAATTTCCCTGGTCAATAGTACCGGCCGACCACAAATGGTACAGGAATTATTTTATTGCGAAAGAAATTGTGAAAACGCTGAAATCGCTGAAGATGAAATACCCCGATAAAGGCAATCTAATGACTAATAACTTATCTTAGTATTTTATTTCTCCTCAACTTATGTATACTAATCTACTGCATGATATTCCTCCTTCGCTTATCCAATTTCTGCTGGTAGTAGTATTTTCTTTGCTGATTGGGTTGGAACAGAGAAGGCATTTCATTACTGAAACAACCGAAACTGTTTTTGGTACTGACCGTACATTCACTCTTATTGGCATAGCAGGATTTATTCTGTACATCATCAGCCCGCAGGATTTACTGCCCTACCTGGGTGGAGGAGCCTTAATAGGCGTTTTGCTGGGGATTTATTATTTCCAAAAGATGCAAATGCATCAAAAGTTTGGCATGACAAGCCTGGTAACGGCCATTATAACTTATTCTCTTGCGCCGCTTGTTTATACCCAGCCTAAGTGGCTCGTATTGCTGATTGTTGTATGTGTTTTGATACTTTCTGAGATCAAAGAAACCCTGCTGAATTTTTCGAAAAAATTTGACAATACGGAATTCCTTACACTGGCAAAATTCTTAGTATTAGCCGGGGTTATACTCCCACTTCTGCCCAATGAGCCTATTTCGGCTACACTTAATTTTTCGCCGTATAAGTTCTGGCTTGCCATTGTAATCATATCTGCTATTTCATATGTCAGTTACCTGCTGCGCAAATTTGTTTTCCCGGACAAGGGCATATTACTCACCGGGCTCCTTGGCGGGTTATATAGCAGTACAGCTACTGTGGTGATATTAGCAAGAAAGAGCAAAGAAGATGTATCGAGTAATAGGATAATTGGCGCCATGTTTCTAGCCATTACCATGATGTATGTAAGGTTGTTCCTATTAGCAGCCATTTTCAACATGGCTGTAGCTATGAAACTATTGCCCTATTTTATTGTATTTATTGTTCTTACCATATTAATTGCTGTTTACTTCAGTATCGTAAAAAAAACATCAACGGGAATAAAGAACGAAGCGCTGCCGAAAGAAACCCATCAAAACCCGTTGGAATTTAAAACAGCATTGGTTTTCGGATGCCTGTTCATTTTGTTTGCATTGCTAACAAGTTTTGTGGTAGGGCATTATGGCGCTCAAGGTACCCAAACGCTCGCTTTTATGGTTGGCGTAACTGATATTGACCCCTTTATTCTTAACCTATTTCAAGGCAAATGGAATTTGGATGTTATGGTTATCAGCATGGCAGTGTTAAATGCCATAACAAGCAATAACGTGCTGAAAATGATTTATGCCCTTACGCTTTCTGAAAAGTCATTACGTAAAGAAATCCTTATCAGTTTTTCCATATTGATAGTGGCTGGTATTGCAGCCGTTCTAATCTAGTCGGTATACTATAGGTTACCGTAACGCGGTATTAACAACATTCCTATATATTTGCTCATCCCCTTTAATTTACTAAACCAATACCTATTGTATGAGTACAAAAAAAGTTTCTTTAAAAGTAAGCGATGGTTCTGAAATGGAAGCATACGTTTCTATGCCTGAAGGGAAGGGGCCATTCCCCGGAATTATTGTTTTCCAGGAGGCCTATGGTGTTAACCACCACATGCGCAATGTAACCGACCGCATTGCCAAAGAGGGTTATGTAGCAATTGCACCTCCATTATTCCACCGTACTGCCGGCAATGCCGAATTTGCATATGGTGATTTCAACGTTGTTATGCCCCATTTCCAAGCTATAACCAACGAAGGGCTATCACAGGATATTAAAGCCTGCTACGACTGGCTCAAGGTACAAACAGAAGTAGCACATGATAAATTAGGTACTATTGGTTTTTGCCTTGGCGGAAGGGTTTCGTTCATTGCAAATGCCATCTTACCATTTTCGGCCTGTGTATCCTATTATGGAGGCGGCTTGCATACTATAGCGGATATGGCACTCAAACTACATGCACCTCAATTATTCTTTTGGGGCGGATTAGACAAGCATATTCTGCCGGAGCATGTTGAAACGGTTGTAAATGCTGTAAAAGCAGCTGAAAAGCCTTATGTAAACGTAGTGATTTCGTATGCTGACCATGCCTTTAGTTGCGATGACAGACCGAACTATAATGCTGATGCGGCAGCTGAGGCCTGGGCTATGTCAATGGCGTTTTTCAAAAATAAGCTGGGCAAATAGCCGCCCAATACTCACCTTGCCCCCCTCCCTACTATATTAGAGGGGAACCGGACGAGGTGAGTATTTAAAATTTCGTAACTTTGAATCTGAAAAGAATTTAAAATGTTCCGATTTAAGCATTGGTTCTCATTATTAGCTACCCTATCTGTAATTGGGCTGTTCTCTCTTGGATGCATTTCAGGAGGTGGTGACGATAATCAAATCCATTGGGTAAGTTTTGATCAAGCAGTAAAACTTAGTGCCCAACATCCTAAAAAAATATTTATTGATGTATATACCCCATGGTGCGGATGGTGCAAAAAAATGGATGCCGATACCTATACTGACCCTACGGTAATAAGTTATATAAATAAAAACTATTATGCGGTTCGGCTGGATGCAGAAACAGCTGATACCTTCCATTTCAAAGACCACGAGTTTGTTAATACAAAGCCTCATACAAGGGGTTACACGAATGAATTGGCATCTTCCCTCTTGGATGGTAAACTGGCATACCCAACTACTGTATATCTGGACGAAAATTTTCAACGCCTCACCTATGTTCAAAGCTATATAAGTGCGCCTGACTTAATGCCGATTCTGAAGTACTTTGAGGAAGAGAAGTACAAAAGCATGAGTTTCGACGACTATAAGAAGTCGCAGACGGGCGGCGGCTCAGCTACTGGCAAATAGTTTTTTTCCCCATTTTCCTACCTTTGCAACATGAATGATTCAGGAATAAAAATGTATTGCGAAAGCCTTACTGCATATAAACGCCGCAAAAGTAGCGTGGTAAACATTGGCGATATACCCCTGGGAGGAGATTATCCTATCCGTATACAATCTATGACCACTACTGATACCATGGACACTATGGGTACGGTGGAGCAATCTATCCGGATGATAGATGCCGGGTGCGATTATGTGCGTATTACCGCCCCCAGCCTGAAAGAAGCGGAAAACCTGCAACAAATTAAAAATGAACTGAGAAAAAGAGGTTATCAAACACCTCTGATAGCCGATATACATTTTACCCCTAATGCCGCAGAAATGGCAGCCCGCATTGTAGAAAAAGTAAGAGTGAATCCGGGTAATTACGCTGACAAGAAGAAATTCGAACACCTCGATTATACCGATGATTCCTACGAGGTGGAAGTGGAAAGGATACGCCAGCGTTTTGTTCCATTGGTAAAAATATGCAAGGAATATGGCACTGCCATGCGCATAGGTGCTAATCATGGTTCGCTGAGCGACCGGATTATGAGCCGCTATGGAGATACACCCCTCGGCATGGTGGAATCAGCCCTGGAGTTTCTACGAATTTGTGAAGAAAACGATTACCGGCAAATTGTGCTTTCAATGAAATCCAGCAATCCTATTGTAATGGTGCAAGCCTATAGGTTGCTTATCATAAAAATGAATGAAGAAGGTATGAACTATCCCCTGCACCTGGGTGTAACAGAAGCCGGTGAGGGTGAGGACGGCCGCATTAAATCGGCAGCAGGAATCGGGACCTTACTGGAAGATGGAATTGGAGATACCATACGAGTATCGCTTACCGAGGACCCTGAATTTGAAGTGCCCGTAGCAAAAATGCTTGTAAGCCGTTATATGGGCAGAGAAAATCACGCATCTATTCCTCCGGTTACACATCTTTCCTATTCTCCCATCGAATACAAAAAGGATGAAACCCGCGAGATACTCAACATAGGAGGCAAAAATCATCCGAGAGTAGTCGCTGATTTCAGTGAAAAGAAGGAAATAACCCCGGCATCTCTTTTTGCTATTGGATATTCTTACAATACCCAAACAGGCAAATGGAAAAATAACGACCAGGCTGCCGATTATATCTATACAGGTAATACTGCAATTTCTTTTCCTTTACCTGAAGGATTGAGTGTTATTTACAATGCATCCGTTTGGAGAGAAGACATGGGTTCTTCAACTTGTCCATATTTCAATGATATAGAGTCCTACACACAAGCGAAGATAAAATCGGGAAGTCTGAATTTTGTCGGCCTGCAAATAACGGAAATCACTGCACCGGGTTTTGATGTATGGAATAATGACACTACCCTTGTATGGGTGGTGCAAACTGCCAATACACACGGCATGGCAGAGGAACGCAGGATATTCATTGAGCTGCTTGAAAAGAACTATAAGACCCCGGTTATTATTAAACGGGAATACATCCATACCAATGCAGATGAGATAAGGCTATATGCAGCTACCGATGCCGGCGCATTGTTTATTGACGGAATGGGTGAAGGCATCTGGCTAAAAGCCCCGGTTGCCCCGACTATGCTCAACAGTGTAGCCTTCGGAATACTACAAGCCACCCGTACCCGTATCTCTAAAACCGAATATATTTCTTGTCCATCTTGCGGAAGAACCTTATTTAATCTACAGCATGTAACCGCACAAATACATGAACGCACTTCTCACCTCAAAGGGGTAAAAATTGGTATTATGGGCTGTGTAGTGAATGGCCCCGGCGAAATGGCTGATGCCGATTATGGCTATGTGGGCACTGGCATAGGAAAAATAACTTTGTATAAAGGGAAACAAGTAGTGCAACGCAATATTGCATCGGAACAGGCGGTAGATGCACTCATCACCCTTATAAAAGATAACGGAGACTGGGTTGAACAGGAACAAGAGTAAAAAGTTTATAAAGTGAGATACATCACCTCTCTACTTTATGAACTTTATTAATTTTATATCCTGATGCCAAACACTTATCCAAAAACGTATTTCAAAAATCTGGATGCATTACGTTTTTGTGCGTTCCTGCTTATCTTTCTTGATCATGTAATCTTCTCCACTGATTATAGCGAGAGCAATTCATCATTACACCGTTTCTTTAACCAGCATTTTGTCATAGGTATTGATTTCTATACTATCCTTTCAGGGTTTCTCATTAGTTGGATAATTTTGGAAGAATACAAATTTACATCCAAATTCAACCTGTCTAATTTCTGGCTGAAACGTACTCTTCGTATATGGCCGCTTTATTTCATCCTGATTTTTATTGGAATGGCTCTTGTTTGGGTAGCAAGAAATATCCTGCATCAAAATGTAAATTCGCTTCCACCTTTGGCTTGGCTATTTAGCTTCACGCTGAATTTTTATATTATAAAATATGGCCAGGGTTTTCTTTTCTTTATTGCATTTTTATGGACAATATCCGTGGAAGAGCAATTTTATGTAACCATTGGATTAGCACTAAAATGGTTCAGAAAAGCATTTGTTCCTTTTTGCATTTTATTGATTGTGTTATCACTGGTATTCCGCTTTCGTTATCTGCACCAATCCCTCAATCTTTTCTTTAATTCATTAAGCTGGATAGGCACATTTGCTTCGGGTGGCTTACTGGCTTACTTTTGCATCAACAAAGGCAGGGTATTTGAAAGAATGGAAAACATTCCGCTTTGGCTTACGTCATTAGTGTATATCCTCTTTATCCTAAACCTGGCTTTTTATACTCAGATATATGCTTCGGATGGAATGGCTGTATGGGAAAGACTTACAGCTTCTTTATTTCTTGCATTCCTATTATTTGAGCAAAATTTCTGTGAAAAGCACTTATTTCAGCTTGGTGACATTCGGGTTATAAATTATTTGGGCAAAATATCGTACGGATTGTTTTGCTACCACGGGCTGATAATACTTCTTTATGAGCAAGTTACAAAACATATTAGTTGGATTAATATGCCCCTCGCGGTCTTTTTAATCAATCCAGTTGCTATTTTTGCAGTTACTATTGGTATTTCTGCCCTTAGTTATCAATACATTGAAAGACCCATCATGTCTCTCCGTTATAAATACCAGGCCGTATGAATGGAATAAAGAAAAATATACCCAATGCTGTAACAAGCCTTAATTTGCTTTTTGGATGCATCTCCATCATTTATGCATTGCATAACCAGCTTGTTGATGCATCGTGGATGATTGTATATGCAGCCATTGCCGATTTTTTCGATGGTATGGCAGCTCGCCTGCTCAAGGTAAGTTCCCCCCGATAGGTAAAGAATTAGATTCACTTGCCGATGTGGTTTCGTTCGGCGTTGCCCCGGGTATGATAATTTACCAATTAATAAATACCTCACCTTATAGTTGGATTGGCTTACTCGTCCCAATATTTGCTGCTATCAGGCTTGCTAAATTCAATATTGATACCCGGCAAACATTTTATTTTATAGGATTGCCTACTCCCGCTAATGCATTATTTATTGCTTCTTTCCCGCTAATTATCGAACATGATCACCATTGGCACTCCGTTTATTACTCCAATATATCAGTTGCTGTATGGTTTTTTGTCTGCGTTGCCATTGCCTGTTCTGCTGTTATGGTGTCGTCGATAAAACTTTTTTCACTTAAACTAAAAGACACCTCCTGGGCCAATAACAGAACACGATATGGTTTCCTGTTAGTTTCATTAGCCTGCCTTTTACTATTAGGCTACGCAGCAGTACCTATCATAATGGTGCTATATATTATCTTCTCCCTTTTCTCAAAAAAATCTTTTGATATGCCAGCGGCAGTATGAATAAAAATATTTGCTTTATCATTAATCCTGTTTCAGGTACGGGCAAATGGAAAGGGATAGCAGAGAGCATCACAAAATATCTTGATCCTTCCTTCACCCCTGTTATCCATTTTACAAAATATCATGGGCATGCCACCATTATTGCGGAGGATGCCACCGAAAACTGCTCTCTTATCGTGGCCGTTGGCGGAGACGGTATAGTGAACGAAGTGGCTGCTGGTATGATGAGTACTTCGGCAGCCATTGGAATTATTCCGGCGGGTTCGGGCAACGCAGTGGCAAATCATTTTACTATTCCATTGGGACAGAAAGAGGCGATAGAATGCATAAACGGTTTGCATTTTTCTATGGTAGATACTGCACTCGTAAATGGGATCCCTTTTTTGGCAGTAGCCGGAACAGGCTTTGATGCGGAAGTGGCTACCATGTTCGCCGGCAGCAAAAAGCGGGGCTTCTTTTCATATCTATACCTATCTGCGAAAAAGTATTTCACGTATAAGCCTTCGGAATATGATTTGCTTATAGATGGTAAATCATATAAAAGAACAGCTTTTGTAATTACAGTAGCTAATAGCAGTCAATACGGTAATAACGCATATATAGCTCCAGAAGCATCGACCAAAGATGGGCTTTTGGATGTATGCATTATAAAACCATTTTCCTTTTGGATTGGTGTTTCGCTTTTATGGAGGCTGTTTCGCCGTACACTTAACCGTTCGCCCAATGTTGAAATAATACGGGGAAAAAATATAGAAATCAGGAAAGCAGACACCAATGAGAAGCTATGCCTGCATTATGATGGAGAGCCGGGAGGAGAAATGGATGTCATAAAGCTCTCCGTGCAGCCCCGCTCCTTGCGCATAATTACTCCCGAAAAACATGGCAGGTTTTAACGGTATTTGCTACAATTGCTGAATCTTAAATAATCTTAAGACTGTAACCATCCTTCTATTAATATCGTTATTAGGGTATGGCAACGCTAAACGATAACTGGCTGACAGAAAAATACATAGATTTTGAGTATAAAAAATATGTATTGCTTGCTTTCCTCCAACAGGTAGATAAAGATTTTGAAATCCAAAAGCTATATCCCTCCTTGCGTGAAATTATTAAGCATTACCGACAACTGAAGGCGCTTAAAGAAAAAAAGAATGAGTTATATAATGCCTTTCCTGCCCAGGCAACCGATATAGATATGGAGAATATGCAACTCATTTATGAGAAAATATTTCACGATAGTAAGTTGATGCAGGAACTGGAAAACATTATCGACTTCTCTATTCCACAATTTGAAAATCATCTTGCTGAAGGCAAAAAGATTTACGATGCCATAGAATCTCAACTAACCATTTTCCCGGTTGGGGTGGTTCCTCTTCGCACTAAGGAAGGCTATTTGTTTATTCGTGATGGGAAGAATGCCGATACAAAAGTTTATGAGTACGACATTACCCTGTTCGAGCAGTCAGATGCGCAATACCGGGGTATCCATACTGAGTACATTAAAACATGGGAAACCGATTTGGGAATAACCTACCAGTACATTAAACTGGAACTTCTGAAAGAAAAACAAGACATACCAAATCCAGCTACATACGCCATAGAAAGCGAATGGATGGTTCCATTAGAGGAAACGCTTTTGCCAATTGCAAAAAGGTGTCTGCTGAGGTATGTGGAAGATAGTATCAGTTGAATCCATTCAATTCAATCCAATCAAATAAATACCTCTCTTCGTATTCAATATTAAATTTTTCCAACAAGTTGATGTATTCTTCTTTAAAAGTTTGTTTTGCATGATGCTTTTTCTGGTTCATGATATACTTTATAACACTATCAAGTTGTGAATGACTGTAAGAAAAGGATCCGAACCCTTCTTGCCAGTTAAATTTAGCTTTTATAAATTCATTTTCCTTAATATAAGCATTGCTTGATTTCTTCACTTCTCTAACCAAATCAGATAAACAACAAGAAGGATTCATTCCAATAAAAAAATGAATATGGTCAGGCATTCCATTTATGGCAAGCATTTTTTGTCCTCTATTTTGAACAATACCTGTGATATATTTATAAAGGCGTTCTTCCCATATAGGGTTTATTAAACTGTTTCTGCTTTGAACAGCAAAAACAATTTGAATATAAATCTGTGAAAATGTTCCCGGCATATTCTTTTAATTGTTGGTTTATGAATATTGAGATTCAAATGTACGACTCCTTCGGAGTCGTTAAATTCTTTGTACACAATTTTCTATAAACATACGATACCTTCGGCATCTCAAACAAGAACATTAATCCCAAGGGGGTTAGACGATTGCCGTATATATCCCGTACACAATTTTCTATAAACATACAATACCTTCGGCATCTCAAACAAGAACATTAATCCCAAGGGGGTTAGACCTTTATTGCCATATATATCCCATACACGATTTTCTATACACATACAATACCTTCGGCATCTTGATGGGATACCAATCCCGAAGGGATTCGACGTTTATAGAATAGATATATATCCAATAAATAAACGACTCCAAAGGAGTCGTACCCAATACCAATTACAACGTCCCTCTTCTTTCCTGCTCTCTTTCTATAGCTTCGAAGAGCGCTTTAAAGTTTCCGGCTCCGAATGATTTAGCTCCTTTACGTTGGATGATTTCATAAAACAAGGTAGGGCGGTCTTCTACAGGCTTGGTAAAGATTTGAAGGAGATAACCTTCTTCGTCACGGTCAACCAATATTTTCAGTCTTCTAAGGTCTTCCACATTTTCATCAATCTTTCCCACGCGTTGGAAAAGGCTGTCATCGTAATATGAATCCGGGGTTTCCAAAAACTCTATGCCTCTTGATTTAAGTTCGGTAACCGTAGTAAGTATGTTATCTGTTTCAATAGCAATATGCTGAACACCTCCGTCTAAATAAAAATCGAGGTATTCTTCAATCTGAGATTTCTTTTTGCCCTTAGCAGGTTCATTAATCGGGAACTTTACATACCCATTTCCATTACTTACTACTTTACTCATCAATGCAGAATATTCGGTAGCAATTTGTTTATCATCGAATGTGATAAGCAGTTTGAAGCCCATTACATCTTCGTAAAACTTCACCCATTTATTCATTTCACCGAGGGGAACATTTCCTACACAATGGTCAATATATTTAAGTCCCACCGGCTTAATAGGGAACTTAGATTTCATTGGGACAAAACCCGGCATAAAAGCGCCTTTATAGTTTTTGCGTTCTACAAATGTGTGAATGGTTTCACCATAGGTGTAGATAGAAGCAGTTTTTACTTCTCCGAATTCATCTTTACGTGTTTGAGGAGCAATAGCAGATTTAGCGCCTCTTTTCACGGTTTCGTTATATGATTTTTCAGCATCATCTACCCAAAGAGCCAATACTTTTACACCATCGCCGTGCTTCAACACATGCTTGGAGATAGGGTTTTCAGGATTATGTGCGGTGGTAAGCACTATGCGCGCTTTACCTTGTTGTAATACATAAGAGGTCTTTTCTTTATCTCCGGTTTCCAATCCTGAATAGGCTACCAGTTCATAGCCCCATGCAGCCTGGTAATAATATGCTGATTGTTTTGCATTGCCCACATAAAACTCCACATGATCTGTTCCATTTAAGGGGAGAAAATCTTCCCCGGAGTTTTTGTGTAATTCCGCTAATTTATTTTCTACTTCAAGTGTTTCCATTATGATTTATTTAAATGTATTTTTCTTTATTAATTTTTACTTATTTATTCCAGCCAGCTTTTGTAATACTTTCCGTCATCTATTTTCATAGCTTCTTCCGTAACCATTAGAGGGTGGAAAGTATCCACCATTACGGCAAGTTCCTTCGTTTCTTTTTTGCCGATGCTTCTTTCCATAGCGCCGGGTGCCGGGCCGTGAGGTATTCCTTTAGGATGCAAGGTAATGTTTCCCAGTTTAACATCATTACGACTCATAAAATCACCATCCACGTAATACAAGACTTCATCAGAATCTATATTGCTATGGTTGTAGGGGGCAGGAACAGAATCAGGGTGATAGTCATATAAACGAGGGCAGAAAGAACATACCACAAAGTTATGCGCCTCGAAAGTTTGGTGCACCGGAGGCGGTTGATGTACACGTCCTGTAATAGGCTCAAAATCGTGAATGGAAAAAGCGTAGGGATAATTCATACCATCCCATCCTACTACATCAAAAGGATGGTAGGCATAGGTAAGCTCGTGTAGCTTTCCTTGTTTTTTTATCTTAATTATAAAATCGCCTTTCTTGTCAATCGTTTCCAAGTTAATGGGGCGACGAATATCCCGTTCGCAATAAGGTGAATGTTCCAGCAACTGGCCAAATTCATTACGATAGCGGCGCGGAGTATATATAGGGCTGAATGATTCTAAAAAGAAAATACGGTTATCGGTACCTTCAAAATCGATGGTATAAATCATCCCTCTGGGGATAATGAGGTAATCGCCGTAATCAAAAGGCAATTGGCCTAAGAACG
>JABDCH010000069.1 GCA_013288205.1 Bacteroidota bacterium
CGAAGATATTCCAGGCATAAACGGCCGCCGTTGCCCTGGGTTTCCCTTTTGTAACCATCCTGGCCACAGGGATGGCCAGCAGCGCGGTAATAACATCGCCCATCTCTGCCGAAAAAGCAAATTTGCCCGGAAGCAAGTGATAAAAGTAAAGCAAAATAAAAAATATGCCAACCAACCTGAATATATGTATAGTAATCAGCGATTGGAGTGTGGCGGCCCGGAGCAGTTGCTTAAACAATTTGGTGTTACCGATAAATCCGAATAAAATGATCAGCAACGGAAAACCCGCCCAAACCATTACTTTGGGGGGAAGTGAATTAACATCAAACACACCTTTTAATGAGAAATAGGAAACATAGGCCAGGTAAATAACATAAAAACCCAAAATGCCGAACCAAATATTTCTCGCTTTACCCGCACTCATACCCGCATTGAGCGCCGCCTGCTTTGCCGCGTTGGCTATAAAAGTAATGGAGTAAAGAAAACTGATAACGAATAGTATGATGGCCCAAAGGGGCATCCCTGAAATGTAATTTGCCATTTTATTTGTCGATTAAATTAACACGACAAATAAAAATCAAATATGCCGGCTTCCACTTGACATATGGCAAGAAATGGGGGAGGCTATTTTATCGATAAATTACATAACAATGTTTATCTTCATTGCTGCTATGAAACGTTGCCTTATCATCCTTATCTCTCTTTGCGGCCTGTTTAATAAGGTTTGCGCACAATCGCCCTCTGCGGCTATTGACAGCCTTATTAAATATCAAATTATAACCGTTGAAGACAGACCAGTATTGGAAAAAGAGCTTAAAGAAAAAAAACACGCTTCTTATCGCATCGCCATCTTAGGCGGAGTTGAAAGCATCATGCTGCAAAAGAAATTTCATATAGACCTGCATAAAAGCAGTTTTGCGATTTCTTATGGTAAAGGGCATCCAGATAAAAAAAGCCAGGACAGTATTAATGTGTCACTCCATATTTTGTTAGAGAATATTAAGAAGGCGGGTTTGTTGACTGATAGGGTTTATACTTATACATTAAAAGGTATAGATACTGGTCGTTATGTGATTGATCTGCAAATGATCGGCACCATAACAGAAATGAGTTCACGTTTGGAGCAGCTTGCATCAAATAAATTGCTGCCGGTTGCAGAAGATTTGCATAAAAATGGCGTCGTTGATGATTCATCTTTTGTCCGTTTGGAAAATAATATCAGAAATGGTAAAATAGAATCGGCATTTCAGCTAAACGATTATTGCAAATTTGACAAGGTAGTTGATTTGACAAAATATCCCGACGACCCGGATGTTTGGCTGGAGCAAATACATCGCGATATAGCATCAATATTGCCCGGTCTTAATTTTACTAATTTTAGCTATACTACAATCCCGGATACCTCATTTTCCATACCGGGAGTAAGGTTCAAGGTGAGTTTAGTTTGCAACGGGCATATTTATAAATATACCAGCCTTGCTTTTACTAATTATAAAAACAGACAAGGGAAAATCGGCCCCGGAGATCTTTTTGTCGAAGATTTTTACCGCATCTTTAATAAGGTTTTAACAGATCAGCAATCACCACTCCGGCTGCACAGCGTTATGTTTAGTCCTGGCACTACCGCCGAGGATCATTTTCGTTACTTTTCGCTTATCGCTCTAAGCGCAGAGCAAGCGGAAGGATTCATGAAGAAGCTTAATTTTTCTTATATGTCTGTAAGCATGGAGAGTTATGATACTACATTGACATCGAAAAACATAAGTAATGCCATAGCAGAATGGAGAAAGATGGGCCTTTTTGCACATCTTTCAGACGCAACAATTGCAAAAGCAACAGATAAAACCGAAGCGGATAATTTATTTGCAATGAACGGATTACTATCCAATTTTCCGCAAGTAGTCTATTCTATAGATTCCGCTATAATGAGTCCCGATTATCCATACGTCACCATATTAAGTCGTCTTGCAGGTATCACACGTGGTGCATTCAATCCAACGGGAATCACCCAAAGTAAGGTGAAGGAAGATGTAGAATTAAAATACCTATCTAAGGGTATATCTCACTCATATACATTCAATACCGCTAACGGATGGGTAGATACTAAGTTTGTAACGTTCGTAAAACGCCTAAGTCAGGAGAATAATTTACCCGGTAATTTCTATCAGCTTGCGTACGAAGACTCCTTTATTTACCTGACCAATGAACAGTATATCTATGCCCAAAAAAATAAATTACTGAATTTGGAGGGGGCTACCACGAAGCGCTAATACTTGCTACTAGTTTCAGTTTAATAATAACATAAATAGACCTAATGTAGCAAGCATTCTGCTTGCAAAAGTATCCTCCATCCATCACCCAACCCGCTACTGGTCTAAGTTTAGCGATAGCGTAACTTAGTCCTGAAATGCAACAAGCATTCTGCTTGCAAAATCATCCTCCGCCCACTACCCAACCCACCTGTTTAATTTGGTTTATTGTAGGTTATCGTTAAGCTGAAAGCTTAACACATTTTAGATCTAAGTTTTAAACTTAGATCAGTGTTGGAAAGTAGGGGGCTTTTTGGTTTTCAGGTAGTCGCAGATCACGGTATACTCATCCGGCGTTATAAACTTCGTTCAATGGGGATAACAATATGGATAGAAGAAGTTGATGGATGGGCATTTTCGTGATTAAATTTTCCTGCAAGTCGGGTCAGATTTTTGTTGAAACCGATTTCGGTTAAAAAAGGAGGAGTAAAAATTCTTTTCAAAAAACTACAATTGTAGTTGTATAATTACAAAATTAGTTTTATAATTGTGCTATGAAACGTTTAAGCGAAAAAGAGGAAGCTATTATAAAGGCTGTTTGGAAACTGAAAAAAACATTTGTGAAGGATGTAAGGGAAGAGTTACCGGACCCGAAGCCGCATATTAATACCGTGGCCACCATGATGCGAAGAATGGCTGATAAAGGCTTTTTGAAGTACGAGGATTTCGGGGCTACTTACCGCTATTCGGCTGCGGTATCAAAAAAGGAATACACCAACACCTTCGTTAAACCATTGCTTACGGGTTTGTTTGGTAACTCGATGAAGAATGTAGTGAGCTTTTTTACAGAAGAAGAAGAAATTTCGGTTGATGAACTCAAAGAGATCATTGCAATGATTGAAAACAAGCAAAAACAATAAATCCTTCGGTTATGGAAACTTTGATGTGGTACCTGGTAAAGGTTAACGTGATCTTCACCATCCTGTTTACGGCATACTTTTTTTTGTTTAAAAACGAAAAAGCATTTTACCTGAACCGGGCTTTCCTGTTAAGCTCAATATTTCTTTCGCTATTGCTGCCGTTAATACCAGCAATCCATGTCGCGTCGGCCGGTGCGTTTCCCAACTATGTGACAGGGATAAACCCGCTTAAAAATATTTTAGGGGCCGTACCCGCTGTTCAAAACGTTTCGCTCACAGGCACCGGCCTTGCGGCGCGTGGTTTTTCGGCGGGGATATTTTCGCATATAACGGCTATCCAGGGTTTAATGGGAATTTATCTGGTGGTAGCCCTGGTGCTATTAAATAAATTCATTTATCAGCTGCTCAACCTTTATTTCCTGTTTAAACGCAGCAACAGTTACAAAGGGGGCGCCACCATTTATTGTGAGCACAACCAGGAAGTTTTGCCTTTTTCTTTCTTTAACATCCTGTTTATAAATCCCAACAGTAATTATCACCAGTTGGCACAAATTATTGAACACGAAAAGGTGCACATCAGGCAATGGCATTCCCTGGATATATTACTAGCCGAAGTGTTTAGTATTGTAACATGGATAAACCCGCTTGCCTTGCTTTTAAAGCGGTACAACCGGCTCAACCTTGAATATATCGCCGACCGGGAGGTTTTAAACACCGGGGCCGATAAAAAGCAATACCAGTTAAGTATTCTGCAAAATTCAATAAATCCTAATGCCTACCCGCTCACTAATTTATTCAGTTCATCAAAAATTAAACTTCGCATAAAAATGATCAACCAAAGTAAACCAACCAGGAAGCTGTACAAATACCTTTTTGTGCTTCCGCTTGTGTTAATCAGCTACTTGCTGGTTAACCCTTTTACAGCCAGCTCTGCCCGCATTAAAATTTCGGCAACAGACGATACGCCTTTGACTGCTTTTGAAGGCATCTATCAAAACCACGATGCACCGACGGCCTATTTTAAAGTGACCGCGGTGAACAACACGCTGGTTGCGAACAGGCTTGATTATAAACAACAATATGTGTTAAGCCGGACGTCGGAGTTTGCTTTTGAAACCACAGACCCGGAGAACAATAAAAAGATGATCATCACTTTTTCGAAAAATGATGCAGGTGCCATAAGCCAGGCGCGCGTTGGTGACCTTACCCCGTGGATAAAAGTGAATGCGTATAAGCCAATTGACCAGGTAAAACTGAGGCCCGCATTATTAAAACAATTCGAAGGAAAATACCAGTTTGAGGCAAAACCAGAAGCATTTTTAACCATAACGTCGAACGGGACAGGGTTGGTACTTAAACAGCTATGGGATGGTAAAGAGATCAGCACTTTCGTCCCCACCTCCACTCTTGACTTTATATACCTGAAAGACGCGATGCCTTTACGATTTGTTAAGGATGATAACGGCAATGTTATAAAAATGTATGCATTCAGCAAGGATGCATGGAATAAGGTTAAGGAATAAAAATAAATAGCATTAATGTGAGCCCCTGCTGCCAAAAGAAAGCAAGGGCTTTTTATTATTTGGTGCGGGTGTTCAGAATATGCCGACCCACACTGATCTAAGTTTGACGATAGCGTAAATAGCCCTAAAATGTAACAAGCATCCTGCTTGCAAAAGTATCCTCCGTCCATTACTAAACCCGCCTGTTAAATTAGATTTGTTGCAGAATATATTATAAAGCTGAATGCACACCATATTTTAGATCTAAGTTAAAATCTAAACCAATATTGCAGATAAATCGCCCCTTTAAACTTAACCATAGCAATCATTTTACTTATAAGTATCCTATCTTTATGATAGGATCACTATACTCGCTTATTAAATAAAATTATGAAATACCTCGTCCTTATTCTATTGTTTCCGTTGGCGGTACAGGCGCAAATTGTTACCAACCAACGGGTGTATGACACCATACCCTTTATTCCCGAACATACCCCACAACGTTTGGCCCAATTTGCAAAAGAGCCGGTAGTACCGGGCAGAATCATTTTTCTGGGAAACAGCATTACCGAAATGGGTAATTGGAAAAAGGTAACCGGCGATACCACTGTTATTAACCGGGGCATAGGCGGCGACATCACTTACGGGGTTTTAAAACGCCTTAAGGATATTACCGACCGGCAGCCCTCCAAAGTTTTCCTGCTGATTGGTATTAATGACATTGGCAAGGACATACCGGATGCAGTGATTGCCGACAATGATCTTAAAATAGTAAAGGAAATACACGCCAAATGCCCGCAAACCCGTATTTATGTAGAAAGTGTACTGCCCGTTAATTCAACCGTAAAAAACTTCCCGCAGCATTATGATAAGGAAGAACATGTGCTGGCCCTCAATAAGTTATTACAGGCCAATGCAGCAGCCGGCAATTATACTTATGTAGATATCTTTCACCTGTTTGCTGATGCCAACGGCCGACTGAACAGTGCATACACCTACGAAGGGCTGCATCTTAAACCGCCGGCTTATGATATTTGGGTGGCCTACCTCAAAAAGATGGGATATTTGTAAAATTAAGGTTCCGGTTAGCAGTATTTATTGCGTTTTTTTTCTACTTTGGATAGCAAATATCTTTTAATGAAAAATAAACGTATTTCCTTGTCACTACTGATAATATTGTCCGTTTTTGTTGCCGATGCCCAATCGCTAACTGTACGGTCGGTAGACTCTATCGTAAATAAGGCTTTGGTGACGTTCAATGTGCCTGGTATAGCAGTTTCCATTATATCAGATGGGAAAGTTTTGTTAAACAAGGGCTATGGTTTAAGTTCCATTGAAAAACAAAAAAAAGTTGATGAGAATACCTTGTTTGGCATTGCCTCTAATAGTAAAGCTTTTACAACTGCTGCATTGGCAATACTGGTAGATGAAGGTAAATTAAAATGGGATGATAAATTGGTTAAATACATTCCTGAGTTTAAAATGTATGATCCATATGTTACCAGGGAATTTACCATTGCCGATATGCTTAGTCACCGCAGTGGTTTAGGAGTAGGTGCCGGTGACCTGTTACATAACCCGGATTCAACTGATTTCAAAATAAAAGACGTAATTTATTCCCTGCGATGGCTTAAACCGGAAGCTTCATTTCGTAGTCGATACGCTTATGATAATATATTTTACTTGGTAGCTGCAGAACTGGTTCGCAGGGTTTCGGGAGAGAGTTGGGGCGATTTTGTACATAAACATATAATGCTTCCCCTGCAAATGGACGGTAGCGGCACATCTTACGTAAGGGTAAAAAGTAATCCAAACATAATTGACGGATATGAAGAGGTAAACGGCAGATTAACAAAAATTGTGCGCGACGACTCTGAGCAGGATAATGGTGCCGGTGGAATTTATTCGAGTGCAAACGATATGAGTAAATGGATGCTGATGCAGTTGAACAATGGCAGTTACGGACAGGACCTGAAACAACAGCTGTTTTCTGTAAAAGCGCAGGATGCGATGTGGACACCGCAAATCTTTTTACCCGTTTCAAAGAACGATGGTTATGACAGTCACTTTGGAGCCTATGGTTTCGGTTGGTTTCTTCATGATGCCAGGGGATATAAAATTGTATCTCATACAGGTCAGGATGATGGTATGATATCCGAGGTTGACCTTATTCCTGAACTACATGCAGGTATCACCGTATTGTCCAACCGAGACGGAGGTGCTGCCGTTAGAGCGATAATTGATCAAGTAAGTGATTACTTATTGAATGTTAATGGAATTGATAGAATTGCCAGATGGAAGGCAAAGGTAGATAAACAGGCTCATTTATCTGACACTGTTGGCAGATCATTACCTGATAAATTTCTTCATTCAACGCCTTTTAAGCCTGATAGCAGAGAGATCGGAAATGTCATTGGCACTTATAAAGATAGCTGGTTTGGCATTGTTACCCTATACAAGAATAATGGCAAGTTATACTTTCGTTCGAAAAGATCATCGCAATTACATGGCGAAATGGTACGCTATAAAGCAAATACTTACCTGGTAAAATGGGATAATCGTAATTTAGAAGCGGATGCTTTTGTATATTTTAAAAAAGATGGCAAAGGGTTTACGATGGCAAGAGCTTTACCAGAAACGTCTTTTGCTTATGATTTTCAAGACTTGAATTTCCAGAAGTTGTAAACCATCAACATGATGTGACTATGTAATGATGGCAGGCGGCGAGGTGTATTCGTGACTTCTTTATTTCGGGATAGGTAAGCCAAATATGAAGTCCCACACTGGTCGAAGTTTAGTGCCGCGAACCTTCGACCTAAAATATGGCGAGCATGCTGCTTGCAAAAGCGTCCTCGGTCCACTACCCAATCCACCTGGTCGATTGGGTTTATTGCAGGTTATATCGTTAAGCTGAAAGCTTAAGACATTTTAGATTTAAGTTGAAAACTTAGACCAGTGTCGGGCTTCTTTTAAAAGTTAAAAGTCCCGGTTATATAATATATTATATTTCAAATGTTACATTTACAGTGTTACCTGCGTAATACTTGTAACATTTCGTTTGATGAAAATTTAGCGGACCTTTATTTTGATATTAACCTAAGCTGTCACAAATACCATGAAAAAGTATACCCTGATCACACTTTGTTTTAGCCTTCTATTTTCTTCCTGTAAAAAAGAAGACTATCAAGCAAACATTAACACGGTTGTAACAGGCAGGTTTTACGATTCAACTAATAAAGTGCCGATCCCCAACATCAGTGTAAAAGTGGGTGAATACCAGTCGAAAACCATTAACTTTGTCAAAGAGTATTCCCTGAATAGCTTTGTTGGTACCGCAACGACGGACGCTTCCGGAAATTATACTATTAGTTTCAAGACGTCCGGACATGGTAATTACTATTTTTTACAGTATGCAAATGTGCCACCAGGCGTTAATATGTCAAATAACACCGGGGGTACCAATTACTTCAGCCAACATTCTTTACCAGTCAACAATATTGGTGGCGGCAATACCTGCAATTTTTATGGGTTTAAACAATATTATATGCGAGTGAGAATGACCGTTAGTAATAATCCATTGCCCCCTTTGAACATTGGTGTGCTGGATGCGCTGGAGGAGACAGGCGGCGGGGTTATATATGGAAAAGATAATGATACTATTTTGAACATACCCATCAAAAAGAACGAAAATTTTAGTTTAATACTCAATACCTACGATCCCACAATTAATAAAGCGTATTTTGGCACACCGATACTATTTAGCGCCATTACGGCTGCGGGCGACACAGTACAGGGAGGCACCTATCATATTCTTCCGGCTACATTTAAATAGGTTAACGAGAATTAGATGAGCTAAATACCAAACTTTAGTCTTGATCTTACCCCTCGGTGGTCTGAGCGATAGCGTAAATAGTCCTAAAATGTAAAAAGCATTCTGCTTGCAAAAGCTTCTTCCGTCCACTATTCAACACACCTGGTCTAATTAGCCTTAGTGCTGTTGAGTGTTACTATTACCGTTATTTATTTTAAGCGGCCTCATCAGATGCGAGAACGTGAGTTGAGTCATCTTCCATTTGCCGTTTTCTTTGATATATACCTCAGTTACTATAAATGGATTGGTAACTTCATTTCCGCCCACTACTGCCACCAGGTCGATATCATTTAGCAGGATAGCTGTGTTCCCAAACATAGTTACCGAAGCAGAATAGACATATGCTTTCTTATACCAAATCATGCCGCTTTTAATTACCTCCAACTCGCGGGTTTTTCCCCAGCTTCCACCCATATGAACAAACATAATTTTATCGTCAAACAGGTTATTTAAAGTATCTGCTTTTTTGTCGGCCATCCATTGCCATTTTGCTTTCGATAGATCGAGCACCTCCTGTTCGGCCTTTGTAGGTGCGGATGTTGTTCCGTTTTGCGCCTGGGCGGCACAAAAATGTGCGGAAATGGAGACTAAAATGAATCCTAATAATGTTGCTTTCATGATTGATTTAATTTTTTGCGCCATTGCACGCCGCATGGGTTACCGTGCCATTTTTATATTGACTTTCTTTAATTATTCAGTTTTCGCTCGCCGATCCATTTAACCATTTTTGGATCACGGTGATCAAAGAAACTGCTGGTGTTAGTATCCAGCGTTTTTATTTTTTCCATTTCCTCAGCGCTTAGCTCAAAGTCGAAAATATTGATGTTTTCTGCCATCCTTTCCTTCCTAACTGATTTCGGTATTGCAACAACACCCCTTTGTGTCAGCCAGCGCAGAATAACCTGTGCTATAGATTTATTGTATTTGTTTCCGATTGACAAAAGCAATTCGTTGTGAAAGATGTCATTTCTGCCCTCTGCAAACGGCCCCCATGATTCAATTTGCACATTATTTTCTGTCATAAACTGTTGTGCCTCATTTTGCTGATGGAACGGGTGCGTTTCCACCTGGTTAACCGCAGGAATAATTTCATTGTGAATGATGAGATCAATCAGCCTGTCGGGATGGAAATTACTCACACCAATAGCTCTTACTTTTCCTGCTTTATAAAGTTCTTCCATCGCCCGCCATTCACCATATACATCGCCAAATGGCTGATGGATGAGGTATAGGTCCAGATAATCCAGTTGTAGTTTTCTTAAAGAGTTTTCAAAGGCCTTCTTTGTTCCCTCATAGCCGTTGGATTGTACCCATACCTTGGTGGTGATAAACAAGTCTTCACGGGATACTCCGCTTTGCTTAATCGCTTTCCCAACTGCTTCTTCGTTCATATAGGATTGCGCAGTATCAATCAACCGGTATCCGGTTTCAATCGCATCTACCACACTTCTTTCACATTCTGCCAGATCGGTAACCTGGAATACACCGAATCCTAAGATTGGCATTTCAACACCGTTATTTAATTTTACGTTTTGCATAGTTTATCTCTTTTTTGCGCAAAGGTCTTTGCGTTTCGTCGACGGTTTGCAGTTTTTACTCAAATCCCTTTCGACATTACAAAGGTCAGGCGTTTTATCGACCCGGATAGGATATAGAACACGGATGTTAGTACCATTTTTACTGATTACGAGGCAAATGCCAATCAGTGACTATATAAAGTAATAACTTTGAATAAGCTTAAGCGATGAATATGGAGAAGATGTTACGGTTCAATACCATCAGCGAATACAATGCCTTTAACAACAATGAAACCAAACACCCGCTGGTTAGCGTAGTTGATTTTTCAAAGGCGGCTCCAAGGAGCGGCTCGCGCATGTATTTTGGTTTTTACACTATATTTCTGAAGGATGTGAAATGTGGTGACCTTGTATATGGCAGAAATACCTATGATTATCAGGAAGGAACGCTTGTTTTTATGGCGCCCGGACAAGTGGCAGGTATGAATAGCAATGGCGAAATTTATCAACCGAAAGGGTTCGGTGTGGTATTTCATCCCGATTTGATCCATGGCACACAGCTCGGGCGGCACATGCAGGATTACAGCTTCTTTGGTTATCAGGCAAACGAAGCCTTGCACCTGTCGGATCGCGAAAGAGATATTGTCAAGGATTGTTTTTCAAAAATTGATAATGAATTAGATCATACTATTGATAAACATAGCAAAAGGCTGATCACCACTAATATTGAACTGCTTTTGGGTAATTGTATTCGTTTTTACGATCGTCAATTTCTTACAAGGGATCATATAAATAGCGGAATTTTGGAGAAATTTGAACAAACATTAAATGATTATTTTATCTCAGATAAACCGTATACGATCGGGCTGCCATCAGTTGCCTATTGTGCAGAAAAACTGAATCTGTCACCGAATTACTTTGGCGATCTTATAAAAAAAGAAACTGGTAAAACAGCGCTGGAATATATCCAGTCAAAACTGATCAATGTAGCTAAGGAAAAAATATTTGATACCGAAAAAACGGTCAGTCAAATTGCTTATGAACTTGGCTTCAAATATCCTCAGCATTTTGCCCGGTTATTCAAACAACAGGTCGGCCAAACGCCGCTCGAATACAGGTCGCTGAACTAAAGAAGTGTAATCTCCCACTGTTCGATTTTGTGACTTCAAATTTCAATGCCCAGGTAGTCAAAACACCGACTGTTGCTGCTTCCCGTTTCAATGGCTAAGCAACAGAACGATAGGCTACAGGCAATGTGAACCAAAAGGTGCTGCCTTTTCCTTGTTCACTTATTACGCCGATCTCGCCGTTATGAACTTTAACTATCTCGGCACAAATATATAGTCCGAGGCCTAATCCCGTATATTGGCTTCCGCTATTGTCTGCCCGGTAATAACGGTCAAAAAGAAAACGTTGCTTTTCAGATGGAATACCTGCGCCCTTGTCACTTACTGAGACCTTAACCATACCATTTAATTTTTCTATGGAGATCTTGATCAATTTGGAGTCTGGTGCGTACTTAATTGCATTGGTAATGAAATTAATCATGATTTGGTCAATCCGTATAACATCCGCATAAACTTCAACATCCATATCGCCTTTAGTTTCTATCGTATAGACGCCCTCCGAACGAATATATTGGCAGGAGTCGATAATAACATTGGCAAGAACAATATTTTTTGGATTGATGCTTAATTGCCCTTCATTTAATTTACTCGTGTTAAGCAAACCTTCAACAAGCAGGTTCACTTTTAAAAGGCTTTTATTCGCCTGATTGATCATCGGCAACATTTTAAGCGAGGGGCTATCTTTCATCCTTTCAAGCAATTGCAGCGCCGCTTTCAGGCTGGTTAGCGGCGTTTTAAGTTCATGGCTGGCTATGCTTATAAAATCATCTTTTTGCTGTTGCAGTAACCTAAGCTCTTCAATATCAGTAGCAGTACCTACCCAAAGCTGCAACTCACCACTTACATTTTTTATAGGCATCACGCGTATCAAATGCCATCGGTATAACCCATCGGCACTTTTAAGCCTGAGCTGAAATTCCCCTCCTTCGCCATTCTGTCTGATCAGGCTAAAGCTGGTCAAACTCTTTGGTAAATCGTCAGGATGAACCACCGTTTTTAGCCCGGTTATGTTATTGGTTTTTTCACTCAACCCAGTGTAATCATACCACCGCACATTGTAAAACACAAATCTGCCATTATTAGTGTTTGTCCAGGCTATCTGTGGGATGGTTTCCATCATGTTTCTAAAAAGGTGCTCGCTTTCTGTTAAGGCTTGGGTACGGCGGATTACCCTTTCCTCCAGTTCCTGGTTTAGCTGCAATAACTCGCCATTTATGGCTTTTAACTTTTCGTCGGTAAGCTGTTTTTACTGTTTTACTTTGGCATCATTCAGCGCACGGTCAATCTTTATTGGTAACGAGAATAACTTACTCTTGGAGGTATAATCTGTCACGCCGTCTTTAACCAGTTCAACCGCATTTTCTTCGCCAATAACACCCGAAACGATGATAAAAGGTATATCAGGATGCGTGGCTTGTTTGATACGGAAAGCCGTAACTGCATCAAAAGCCGGGAGTGAATAATCGGATAATATAATGTCCGGTTTAAAATTGACCAGTGCCTGTTCAAAGCCCATGCGGGTTTGAACAACTTCGGCAATAAATTTCAATCCTGATTTTTTCAGCTCACGGCAAAGCAAGTCTGCATCGCTTTCATTGTCTTCAACAATAAGTATCCTGGTATCGGCTATCATGATTATACAAGAAGTATCGTTACAAAATGAATAACAAACTGATTTGGTGTATGTTAGTGCGGGGGCTGACTTAATATCATCCAGTATAAGCCAATTTCTTTAACCGCATGAAAAAAGTTATCGCTCTCAACCGGCTTTACTATATAGCTGTTGGCACCGAGCGCAAAGCATTTTTCGATGTCGGGGCCTTCATTTGAAGAGGTCAGCATCACCACCGGTATGGATTTGGTTTCCGGATCGGATTTTACCTGTTCCAAAACTTCCGTACCCGACATCTTTGGCATTTTAAGGTCAAGTAATATAAGTTTGGGAAATTCCTTGGGGTTTCTCAATGCATAGTTACCCCGGCAAAAAATGAAATCGAGTGCTTCAGCACCGTCAGCAACATGATGCAGCTTGTTAGAAAAACCACTTTTTGTAAGCGCCCGGATGGTTAATATGGCATCATCTTTACTGTCTTCGGCAAATAAAATTTCAACGTTATCGTAATTCATAATTGATAGTTTCTGGTTAATGGTTGCTTTCCGGCAAACTGAAATAA
>JABDCH010000070.1 GCA_013288205.1 Bacteroidota bacterium
CTAGAAAACCTTGTTTAGCTTGTTCGATGGTATTATCTTCAAAGGCATCTAAAAAGCCTATCGTAGGTACATTCGACTTTGGGCTATTACATCCATAAAAACAAGCAAGACTCAACAGTAATAATAAGGAAGCTCTCACATTTTTTTTCATAATCCGGGAATATGAAACAAAGATATAGATTATGATTGGACCATATAAAACAATGCTGTGTTGCGTATTAGGAAGTATATACTAATTTTGCACCCTCTTAAAAAAAGGGAACATTCCCCGATAGCTCAGTTGGTTAGAGCATCTGACTGTTAATCAGAGGGTCACTGGTTCAAGTCCAGTTCGGGGAGCCTTAAAAATCAAAGCCTTTGGGTGTAAATTACTCAAAGGCTTTTTTGTTGAGTACAAACAAAAGTGCAAACAGGATGAAAGATATTCAGTATTAGGCCTCACGGTTTGCAGCCCATTAATCCATCTGGTAAGACTTTGTAATGTCTGCACTTGCTTTTTGGGTATATGAGTATTTAACCAGCTTTTCTATCTTTAATCGTCTGAGTTAATTCAGGAATCTATTTTCTTGTTTTTCTCCTTAATTTCCCATAAAAAATCATGAAATGACTCTTTTTGATAACTATCATCAAATTTTATTTTCAGAATTTTTTCGTGTTCTCTTTCATTTGGAATTTCGGTTAAATAAACCAATTTTAAGTAGGGCAAATCCTTATACATCCAATAATAAGCCCCTTTCAATACAAGTTTATTAAAATATTGTAATTTATTGAGAAGTAGAGGTATGATAATTTTTAAAGGTATTTGTGATATATAATTAGTAACATCTTCCCCTCCCAATTCTGATTTATGAACCCAATATTCAAAATCGAATAAGTTTTTTCTATCATTTGGTTCCAAACCATCAATTTGTTCTGGCAAATCCATCCCTATTAATATTTTACCGCACTCCAAAACAGTTTTAAAGGTATCCAATAATTGTACTTCCATGTGGAAGTCCAACCACCATGAATCTGAATAGAGTTCTATAACCTGTTTGATATTTCTGAGAAGCGTCTTATGTGCATATATTGTATCACTCGTACTACTTTCAAAAGCTATTTTTTTAATGGCAAGTGTAGAAACGAAGTTCTCTAATTTTTCCATCTTCTTTCCTGATTTCTCCTTTACGCTGTCTGGCAATTCAACAGCCGGAATGAACTCAATAGTTTTCGATTTATCTGTATTATCGAGTAGGCAGGTAGCCTGCCAAAAAATGGATTTTGTAAAATATATTTTTTCAGTTTTAAGGTCAACTGCAAAAGCTATCACATGCGTTCTAAAACTCAATTCAGTCCAGTAAAGTAAAGTTGATTGTTTAATTCCACCGACAGTTGGAATACCATCCTCACGAATATATAAATCTTCTGCGCCCTTCACCTGCGCCTTTAAATATCTTCCAATTACCTTATCCTCATGGATAATTTCAATTTCAAAATCAATTCCGTAGTCATTTTCAGTTGCACTTCTGAATATGCCGAGGTCTCTTAGGCGATAAAGAAGGATTGCAAAAGAGTCAGATTGGGATTTATGTTGTTTAATTCTTTTAGGAAAGTCCATAATATGGGATTATTTAGTTACTTTTAATAGGTATCAAAGATAAAATTTGTTGGTTATTCAAAATGCGATTAAAGGACAAACGCCAACAACCAGAACAATTTGATTTGTTAATGGGTTCGTTTCTTCAACCCTGTATAACACCTTGAAATTTGTATTCCGGGAAAGCAAATATTCGGACTCATTGAATTGAGATTCAACTTCCAATATATGAATATTGCTGTCCTGCAAATGAATTTTAAGGACTGCCCCGTTTTCTTTATGTATATGCTTTTGTGCGATACTCTCATTTAAAGATGTTGACATAAATCCTTTCTCCGTAAATTCAGGGTTGTTATACAAATCAATATTTTGGGTTCCTCTGTAAAGTATAGGCGGGTTAGATTTTGTAGGCGTAAGGCTAAATATTGAATCAATGATTTTTGTTCTTTCTTCATTGTGAAACATATCCCACCAAAGCGGAAATCTATCTTGCCTTAAATCAATATTCATGGAATAACAAACCGTCTTAGAATATTCTTCTATTGCTTGCCTTTGGAGTGGATTTAATTGCTCAAATTCAATAACCATAGCTATTTTATTTCTGCAAGACCAATTTACCTTTGCCCACCAATTCCCCCGTTTCCGTAATAATCCTATACAAATATACCCCTTGCGACTGGCCGTTCAGATTTATTTCTGTGCTATTCGTATTTATTCGGGACCTGTATACCTGCTGTCCAAGCGCATTATAAACCTCAATATAGCTATTAGCTATTGGGTGTTCGCTGACAGTTTGGAGTATAAAAATGCCGTTGCTTGGGTTAGGATAAATCCTAAATTCAGATGGATTAGAATAATTGTCTATGCCAGTACAATCATAAACCTTAACAGTTATTTCTGTCGAATCTCTCGAGCACCCCCCTTTACTAATGCTAAGATAGTACGTATAATTTCCGGGCTTTTTTCCAATTACCACTATACTATCGGCAGTAGAACCAGTGCTCCATTTATATTTACCATTTTTTGAGCGGGCATATATTACTGTAGTATCTCCCACACAAATGGAGGTCTTGCCGCTAAAAGCAAATGTGGGCATAGTATCTACATGAATAGTTAGCGAAGTATCTTTAAAGCAAGCCCCATTATGGACGGTAAAAGTATACGTCTTTGTCACAACGCCAGTAATATTGTAATACGTAGTATCTCCATTTACTATAATAGTGTCTGTTGTTGAACTTCCATGACATAGGTCAAAAACTCCTTTAATTACTATCTTGGGCATACTATCTAAACAAACGTAATTGCTTTTAGTAAGGCTATCAGAGCCGCTTTTGTTAGATACAACCAATTTAACGCTATAACATCCATATCCTTTGTATTGAATATTGGTAGGGTTTCTAAGGGTGGAAGTGTCAGGTGTAGCTCCGGGGAAATACCATTTCCAATGGGTAGGATTATTGGATGAAAAGTCCGTAAAACTTTCGCTAAGCGTTGGTCCGCAACTTGAATCTATCAAGGCTGAGAAATTTGCGACCGGGGCTTGGGATATTAGTAGACAGGGGATTAATAAAAGGAAACCTATAAGAAACCGGGTAAGGTTATTCATAATAAATGCTGTTTTTATATGAAACGTTCCCCGACGGATAAATGTTGGGGGTTATCGTTGCACTAACACTTTTCCTTCTCCTACCAAATTACCTATTTCGGTTATAACCCTATAAAGATAAACCCCGTTGGGCTGCCCGCTTAGATTTATTTCCGTATTACCTGAATTTATATTGGATTGATATACTTGCTGCCCTAATACATTGTAAACTTCAATAGAACACATCGTATTTACGTTTGATAGCGATAAAGTGAATTGCCCGTTGCTCGGATTGGGATAAACCTTGACACCAACACCATGTAACGATATATTACTGATACCTGCTACTGCATTTGTATCTATTTTAAAAATAACCCCATTATCATCAACACCCCCAAATATCGCCATTCCGTATAACGAACTGCCGGATACAGTTAATCCGCCATTAGGTTTGCCTCCATTCATCCCATTAAAATCAAACATCTTTGTAAATCTTTTCCCATTTGTATCTATTGAGAATATAACGCCTTCATCATATAATCCCCCGCTTGGCATCATCCCTAATAATAAATTATTTACAAATATTATATCTCCATTTTCAGGATAGAAGCCACTTGTAGTATGGAAATCAAACAAATCACTGTATCCATTACCATTGGTATCTATTGAAAAAATGCAACCTGAATCATATAAACCACCCATATATGTTGTACCATATAGTCTATTTCTACTACCGATTAATGAACCATTTGGAGACGAGCCATTTTTACGGTTAAAATTCAAGAGGATTTTATATGCATTCCCATTTGTATCTATCGAAAATACAACGCCTTGGGTATCCGCCCCTCCATAACTTGCCATACTATAAAATTTGTTTCCATAGAATAGCAATGAACCAAAAGGTTCTCTTCCACTTTTCAGGCTGAAATCGTATAGGTCCCTGAATCCAGTTCCATGTATGTTAATTGAAAAAATATTTCCTCCTTTATTTGCTCCTCCGTAATTTGTCATTCCGTACAAAGTGTTTCCTATCAGAGTTAAAGAACCATAAGGATTTTGTCCATTGGGTCCGGTGAAATCTAATAGATCCACGTATCCACTACCATCAGTATCGATAGAGAAAATATTTCCTCCACTCGCTTTCCCCCCTGCGTTTGTCATACCGTACAGTACACCTTTTGAAAGTAGCAGAGTGCCTGTAGGAAAGGCACCGTTTGTATCATTGCAATTAAGTAATACCTTATAAGCACTTCCGTTGGTATCCATTGAAAAAATACAACCATTGTGGTTTGGACCACCACCAAATGTCGAACCATACAACTTATTTCCTGAAAGAATTAGTGAGCCATTTGGAAGTTCCCCGGTTGTATCATTAAAACTATGCAATATTGTGTACTGTGCTTTAGATACAATAGATGATAGGGAAAACAAAATAAAAAGAAGAGATATAAATATGGTTTTCATAGAAATTGAATGTGTGTAGATGTTAAGTATAAACGATACTATATAAATTAAATTATCTTACTAAGGTTACATTTCCTTTTTTGTTCGTAGTAGTTCCATCTTGTAAGGTGGCTTTTAACTCCCAAACGTAAGTTCCTATGTCTAGTGTTTTGCCGTTATGTGTTCCGTCCCAGCCTATAGCGGGATTTTGGCTTTCAAAAACTTTATTTCCCCATCTATCAAATATCATGAATGTCATAGAAGCAATGGAACTACATCTAACATAAAGTATATTGTTTATATTCTGATTAGGCGAAAAAACATCTGGTATGAATATGGATGAGCTTTCCTCTGCTGAACAATTATTCACACTCACAGTTATACTATCTGTACTAAGACTATCAGGGCAGCCACAGCTTTTCATAGAATCATTTATCACTGTAAGCGTGTATGTTATTGTTATCGTTGGTGAGGCATACGTTTGGGCAGCATTAGGATTAGATAAGCCAGCCGTGGGCGACCAGTGGTAACTTGCACCGGGTATAGCAGTATCTTGGCCTATTAAGACTATATCCCCATTGCAAATTAAAATATCGTTACCCGCATGAGCCTGTATCACCGCTAACACCGAAACATCGTCTACAAAATAGTCTCCTCCCATAGCATCTACCATGCTATTGGCAGCCGTCGACCCCACCGAATCAATAGAACTTGCGGAATCAGTTTTAAAATTTCCAATAACAATATACTGTTCCCCACCATTCGACACAAAACTACCCGATATTCTTGTCCAACTAGTTTTATTCGTTAAAGGATTATTAACAGGGTCATTAGCTACTTGTGGCGTAAAATTTGATTTTACCAGGTTATTGGGATTATCATATAAAGCCGAATCGGAAAAATAAGCACCTATATCATTACAAGCATACTTCGAAGTATCAGACAGGCTTACATACCAAATCACACAATATGTTATCCCTACTTTTAAAGGGGTAGTAAGTTGAACCTCTATATAATTTCGGTAGTTATGGCATCCTGAGCAAGTATCGCCAAGATTAAAATAAGTGACCATAGATGTGTATGAATTACCTGTGCGGGCATATTGGTATCCCCATTCATTATTAGGTACCCCAGCTGAGCCAAAACTGTTGCATTGCCCTGTACACCAACTTAATCCCTTTCCTGGGCTATCCCCCTGTCCTTTCCAATTTGCTACAAAACCACTGAGTTCATCTGCCCAATTTATACACTTTATTTTTTGTTCAAAAGAATAATTGGGTACTAAATTACCCTGCGCGCAAACGATTGAAAATTGAGAAGTGAGAAGTGAAAAGTATAGCACTACAAAAACAACCTTTTTCATAAGGTAAAGATACGTTATTTTTAAGCATTCACTCTAGCCCCTCTCTATTGAATAGAGAGGGGAGGAATAATGCGAGATTAGTGCATCAATAATTGTTTATCCGCTTTCAGGATATTACCGTTCTGGCTTGTTATACGGTAATAGTAAATGCCCGAAGGTAAATTACTAACAGCCAATGTAGTCAGTTGACTGTTCAGTTTCCTGTTTTCTATCAGTTGCCCTAAATTGTTGTACATTTCAAAATAGGCTGTTTGGCCCGCTTGTAAATTGACTTCTATGTTCAACATGGTATTAGCAGGATTTGGATATACTTTTGCCTGTATATTGTCGGTTGGAATAACTTGGGTATTGGCTATCCTATTCTCAGGTGAATGCACAGAAGTATCAGTATTACAACTGTCAATAAACACCAGGTTTACATTCCATAATCCGTTTAATAATGCCCTTGCTCCATATACTGATGGTCCTCCTTCAAACGGACACTGGCTAGCAATATTCATTAACGTATCGTATTGCGACACACTCAAAGTATCTACCCCCGCTGCAAAAGTATTCAAGTATACATAATTAACAAGCCTCTGATTGGTTTCAATCCTGTTAATGGGTGTGAAGGAATTATTTACACTTTGGGCTGCCATATAATTTCCCTTTGTAATATCGGAATCTACTCGGTATAATTTGCCAATGTTTGTACCGCTCATAGAACCGGACATAACATGGTAAAAGCTATGCAACACCGTGCTGCTATCCATCAAGTCAGTATCCTCTTTTATTTGAGCAAATACTGTTTGTTTATCCATGTACTGACATTCAGAAATAAATATAGGATATAGTATCGAATCTTGTACCATTTTAGCAGCCAAAGGTCGGTATAACCATGGAGCCACTTTGAACCCTCCTCCAGCTGGTGGACAGCTAATATCTGTACCAGTAGCAGGATATAAACTTTGAGGTGGAGTTGAGATCGTTACAGGACCTGCAAAATAAGGAGTAGCACTAGAATATGTATATGGATATGATACATTTTTACTTGGAAGCTCTAGTGAATTATTCAAAACCCACATAGGAGACAAATTAGCAAAGGATTTGTAAGTGTATGTTTCTGAACGCAAGAAAGAGCTTAGCGATTGCCAAGTATTGCCTGCTGGAGTTCCACCACCGGACGGTTGCCATCCTATAATTCCATTGCTTTCCAATGCAAATCCATCAAAGCTAAATTCAAAACTATTGCTAGCAATGGTGCTTGGATTACAATTTCCTTCAAATTTAATGCATTGTCCCACTTCATACATAGTATTACATGAGTAAACACCTTGACTAAAAATGCTTTTTATACCGACTACAGAGGTATCTGCTCGGCAAGGAGTACTACTTAAATAAGTGTATATACTAGTCATATAATTATCATCTGCCCACATACCTTGACTTTTCTGTACCAAGATACCCGAGCGTTGAGATCCATCATTTGATGTAGCAGTAGGATATATGTATATGGTATTGTTATTTATGTACACTTCAGCTCCAAAAACAGGTGTCTTATATCCATTATTTATTTCAATACCGGCAAACATTGGATTGCTTATACCATTATGTTGGATATATAAGGTGACGTAATTATTACCTATATTAATCGGGGAAGGATCTTCGGCAAGAATACCTGTATTCATGCTTCCTGTTCCATAGGTAAGTAGGGTATTATAATCCGCATGGCTATATTGAGCCGAAGTTTGATTGGAAAATACTCCATATAAATGTATTCCAGTGCTAAAATTTTTAATGTAGTTGTTACTTGCTACTACATAGGTAGGATTTTTTATATAAATTCCATGGTCACCGTAGGGGGAAGCATTTGAACATAAATTACACACGGTATTGGTAGTATTTGACATAGTATTATATTCAATATCCGGATAATGATAATTAGTAATATCAACTCCACGATAACAATTGCTCATAGTATTGCCCTGATTACTTCCTGAACCACCAACAGTAGCATTGTGTGAGCCAGGGGTAGTGGAATTAGCCAATACAGCTATACCAATAGGAGCCGGGCAGGGGTGGTAGAAAAACGATGCCATGCAGAGACTATTATATCCAGCCATATATTCAAACAAATTATTATATACATCAAAGTCCGAATTATTAGCATTTACCCCATAATGCATATAACTAAAAGTATTTTGATACGATGCAGAACTTGCATCTCCTACTATAATATTGTTATTATTGTTAATATACACTCCTGAGTTAGTAAGAGCACCTAAATTTGGGGCTTTTAAATAGGCATTAGAAGAGTAAGTGCCATCTGTCGAACAGGTTAATGTTGAGCTTTGAAGACTTAGAATTGGAGTACCTGATCCCGGAACATATATATCGTATAAATTATTATTGAGTAATCCGTATGATATGTTTACAAAACCTTCCATATAGACTCCTTGTATTGCATCCTCTACTATACAAGGTGATGAGCTTGTTCCATTGATATTTAGTGTCCCAGCGCTTGTACCTGTGCCCTGCACTATTATACCTTGCCACATATCGCCACAGGCATAAAGGCGTGAATTATCGATGGTTAATGTAGCTGTTGGCACTACCACAATCGATGCACCATCGCCCATAGCAATGTCGCAATTGGTAATGGTGAATGAAGTACCTGCCGGAATGGTAAAGGCACCTGGCCCGCTTATGCTTATACAGGAGTTGTTAGTAAAATCAGCAGTCGTATAGCTACCAGAGGATGAACCAGTGGGTATAGTTAGGGGACTACCACATGACAAATAACAACAATCTGGATTAACGGTAACTGTGGTGGTTGCGGTTGAAGAACAGCCCGCAAGTTGTCCTGTAATTGTTACAGTATAGACTGTGTTATTAGCAGGAGCAGGGATTGTTACTGAGGTAGATGTGGTTGTCCCTCCACTTGGAGCCCAGCTATATACATAGGGAGAAAGACCACCGGAACCAGTAGCAGATAATATTACAGGTGCCCCGACACATTGGCTGCTCGAATTGTTAGAAGCTGTTACAGTTGGTGGGGAAACAGTACCAGCAATGGTAACTGTATTGGTATAAAAATGAGTACATCCTCCCAAAGAAACAGTTACCATGTATGTTCCAGCGCAGAGCCCGGTTGCAGTTGCGGATGTACCAACTATAGAATTACTGGAATTATACCACGTATAACCTGCTGCTGATACCGGAGAGCCACATAAAGAAATACTTGCCGTTGCGGTACCTGTGCACCCAGAGATACAAGAAGCAGTACTCGTAATTGTGACAGGATTGGTACCATTTATTGGATTTGATACTGATTCAGCAAAGCCATTTCCACAAATTAATACTGTATTGTCATTCTCCAACTTAACGTCATAAACATTTCCCGTTAATGAAGATATAGTAGTTACTAAGCTAAAACTAGTACCATTGAAATTGTATATCTTAACGGAATTACCGGATCCTACGTAAACATTATCACAGGCATCAACATCAATTCCCCCACTCATGCCGCTACCACTAACCGTTTGAGAAGCAAGTGTTGTTAACCCACTTTTCCCATATGCTTTCAAATTATTTCCATCATAACCATAAACATAATTAGGACTTGCTGTTAATCCATTAAATCCATTTGCATTATAATAACTATTCCCTACATAATAGGATCCTAGTTCTTCAAGCACAAGTCCGTCATTAACTGGACCCGGCGATGCTGTATATGCAAGTGTAGGAAGTGGACTTTTTAATATACTACTATTATAGTAAGCAGGTAGACATGTACTATACGGACCAATGGATGTCCATTGAGGAATAGCTATAGTCATATAACATTCTGATGTAGAAGGATCTATCGCAACGCTGGAAACATCAAGGTATCCAAATCCCTCATCTGCTGATGCAGGGCCAAATATATCATATAAATTTAACGATCCTGTCGAAGGATTTAAAACGGCAGACTCATAGTAATAACTACTATAATCACATCCGCTAATTGTAGCATTATTTTCTCCACCACCACCAATTACAATATTGCCAGTACATTCGTCATACTTTGCTCTCCACATTTCGTACATAGTTCCTGTTCCATTTGTATAATTCACTGTTAGGCTACCCATTACTGAGCCACTGCCAGAACTATTCACCTGTATTATAGAAGGTAGAGGACTTCCTCTCCCTGTGACAACATAAGAGATTTGATGTATCTTGTCTACTGCAAATCCACCATAAGTGCCCATTGAAACATTACATGTCCAATTTAAGGTTCCCGAACTACTGTACTGCATTAGCTGATAATAGTCTGTCCCATCAAAACCGTTTCCACCATAGATATAAATATTACCTGCATAGTCATTATCTATATCGTAGGCTCTGTTAAGAGTTGATGAGGTATGTTGAAATGATGGAGTAATGACTAATGGATCAATAGTCAATGTCGTAACAGAGTCCCAGCCAATGATTTTAAAACCTAATCGATTTCCAGAATTAATCACATAGGAAATACTAATCGAAGAATCTTTTATTCCATTTAAATATGCCTTGGGAGCATATTCCATAAAGTTTCCACCAATTGTTGAAATAATCAGATTTCCTTTAGCGTCGATATGAATATTATTCACACCTTGATATAAGATTTTGATTTTATTAATATTAGCCCCCTGTTTTATTATCATTGAATATTCTAATCCATCGTTATCTTTCGGAATAGTGTACAAGACATCTATTCCATCGTAGAGATTTTTATATAACAATTCTCCATATTCACTAACTTTAGTGCTTGGCATTGAAGAATACGTGTGGTAGAAACTTTGTTTAAATAAGGGACTGATCTGGGTATTACTGTTACAATCCTGCCAAGTGGCTTTAAAATATGTGGTCTTCATTAACGAATCTGCATTATTCTCATCTTCTTTATTCTTTTGCGCCTTACTAGAATCCCATACACCAAACTTGTAAATTACACCGTTATCTCTAAAAAAAACATCTGTTAAATCGATGTTAGCCATATAAAAAATTCTGTTTGTATCAGTAACTGCATGGTCAAATTGCCCCGAATTTTGTATAAAGGTTTTGTGATTAAAAGAAACATTGCCTAATTCAATTCTAGATTGGGCAAATAAATTTGTGGTTATAAAAAATAGCCAAATAGTTAATTTTTTGAATTTCATATAGGTTGGTATTGGTATGTTAAAAATTTGAAAATATTATTTACATTGTTAAGTTAGGGGTATTTAGTATTCTCCTCTTTGAAGAAGAAATTTCCTATACTTGAGAAATATATTTTTTGCTTCCATTCGACCCCGTTTTACACTTCTACTATCCAATGATAGAAGACGCGATTAATAATTATCCAAAAAAAAGCGTGGCTTTATTTATAGGTAACAGGTCGAATCAAAAAATTGTGCGTAAAAACCTATTTGTAATGCCTCCGATCTTATTAACGAAAGCGAATATACATCTGGATTGTAAAATTTCCAAGAAAAAAATGATATATTTATGTTAAATACATTTTTATACCTGTATATCAATAAGAAATATTTATAACTAACAAAAAATACAACAAAAAGTATTTCCATTAGCTTTAGTATCATTATTCCAAAGTTGAATCCACCCTGCTATCTAACAAAGCCTGCAAATCATTAGGTACTTTATATTTAGCAAGTTTTAGCCCCTTTTCCTCGTTAACCCAGTCCGCATCTGCAAGGTCATACATATAATGGGTATATTCAGTAGCTTTCTTTTTGTATTTGCGGGGCTTTTCACGCTTCTGTAATTTAAAGCCAAACGTATTGAATAAATCATACCCGTCCATTGCCACTAAAATATTATAAAGCGCACGCACGTGTATAAAACTTGGTTTCTTAGGTAAGTTGTATTGTATCCTTTCAGCAATATCAGGCTCTGTAAAAATCTTACTACCGTACTTAACAATTTCAATTAAATCCTTTTTTACGTCCTTTTTTACTGCCCGATACTTTTGCCCTTTCCTGCTTATTTTCACTCCTTTTAATTGCCAGTATTCCATCCAATCCCTTCTGAATGCCTGAGCAGCCGTTAAACTTGGTAGTATCATGTGTATATGTGGGTTGTATGTTAGAGCCACTGGATTAAAATTTGATTCTAATGACCACAAACCGTAAATTTTTTCTTCTGTCTTTCTTTCTGCACGTTTCTTATGTCGGGCAATAATTATGCGAATTGCCTCTAATATTTCCTCAACACGCTTTCTCAACCCCTCTTTTTTTACCGATTGTGCTGTTATGGTTAGAAAATGCGGGTCCGGCATACCTTCCACCGTAGGCAGATATACGTTTACTTTTTCAGCTTTGCGATTTGCTAAACATATCAGGCAACACCGTTCTTTGCAATAAAAGTCAGTATAAGACCGACCATCGGCTTCTATCTTTTCATCCTGGCATTTTAAGGTTAATTCAAATCGGGAATGCCATTTCCAATCATGTTCTTCTTTGGCAATTTCAATTAACATCATAGCCATTGTCTTGGTAAGGAGTTTACGCTTACCCATTCCCTCTAAAGCATCAGGGTCCCCTAAATAACTTCCTTTACCCATCAAAAATTTCACCTCATCAGTAGAGACTCCATCTTTTGAGTTTGTCCTGCTAAAGCCTAATGTATTAAAACTTTCCCCCAAACCCCCTTTCTTTTGGGGGCTTGCCAATGTTTGTGTACTCATGCCTTTTTCTTTTTGGAGTTAAGGCCAGTTTCAACTTCGGCGGTTATTTCGGCGGCGGTTTTCTTTCTTCCTGCCTGAATCCAAGCGGTCAATTCACGTTTGGAGAAATACAACCGCTTGCCTCGTTTTGAGTGCGGTATTACCGATTTGCTGACATGACTGTATAAGGTTGGGACCGACAAATGCAAAAATTCGGCAGCCTGCTGAATAGTTAATAAATCTTCGGTGTCTTGCTTGGCAGTCCCACGTTCTGCCGCTAAAAGCTGTTCAATGTTTTCCAGTTTGTCGAATAACTGACTTACTGCTTTGGGTAGATTCTCAAAAGTAATTTCCATTTTGTTTGCGAATTAGTTACCTCGCAAATCTGCAAAATGGTTTTGGTGGCTAAAAAAGTGGTTTTGGTGGCTTCGGTGAAACCCTTATTAATACTCCTTTTTAATAGTGCAATATTTATATAGGTTCGTTCTATTTAATGACTTGCCATCTAAATCTTCATCAGATAAAATGGTAAAGAGGCCTTTAATAAACAAAAGATATTCTAAAGTAATTGGTTGGTTTTTTTCACCCTGATATAACATACCCAACTGTTT
>JABDCH010000071.1 GCA_013288205.1 Bacteroidota bacterium
TACCCCATACGATTACCTGAATAGCATTTCGGGGGGAAGCTACGAAAACATAGCCTTTGATTATGACCCTACGAATGGCAACCTGCTATCACGCATTTCGAACAGCAACCTGACCGAAAGCTTTAGCTACGACCCCATGCTGAACAACCGACTGGCCGAGGCACAAGCTTATTACCCCTGCTCGTCGGTGGCGGGTGAATCGGCCCCCGATAAAACAGCCGATGTTACCATGACCTACGATTTAAATGGAAATATCACCGGTAAATTAGATATTTGTGCCCCGAGTACCTATTACACCAATGCCAACTCCAACAACCAGCCTACCGAAGTGCCCAACTCCAACAGCTATATAAGTGCGGGGCAAAGCGTTAGCTACAGCTCGTTTAATGCGCCTACCAGCATTGCGCTGGGCACCTATACCCTCACGTTTACCTATGGGCCCGACAACAACCGCGAAGAAACCCAACTGACAGATGGCACGAATACCACCACCCGCTATTATGCACAGGATTATGAAAAGACACTGGTAAATGGGACTAACCCAGTAGAGGTAAACTACGTGCAATGCGGGGGCGATCTGGTGGCCATGTATGTAAACCAGACCAGCGGTGGCAATATGTATTATACGTATACCGACCAGGTGGGCTCTATACTTACGGTTACCGATGGCACCAATACCTACAACCAAAGCTTTGATGCCTGGGGCAATTACCGTAGCGCTACTGATGGTAGCTATGCGGGTACGCCGCCGGGGGGCAACCCAAGCTGGCTATACCGGGGCTTTACTGGGCATGAGCATTTAGCAGAAATGCAACTGATAAATGCCAATGGCCGTTTATACGACCCTTTTATAAACAGTATGCTTAGCCCTGATGCTTTTGTGCAAGCTCCAACTAGTACTCAAAATTATAATCGTTATAACTATTGCCTCAATAACCCATTAAAGTATACTGACCCAAGTGGTTTTATCTATTTGCCTATAAGTGCACATGTAAGCGATCTTGTATCTGATGGGAGCTCAGGTTTTTGGAATGAACAATTAGCTGATGATTCGAGGTGGAACACTATATGGAATTTAATGACTCCACCAAGTAGTGGTAGTACCAGTGGAAGTATTAGTGGCAGTGGTCCGCAAACAGGAAATACGGGGCCTGGGGTTAATGGCATGGGTAGTAGTGGAAATAGCAGTAGTGGTAATGCTGGGGGGAGCGGTACCGGACAAATAACAACCTTTGGCCCCATTGAAGGGCCTCCCGAATATACGCCTGCTGCCAGTACATATACTGTTGCACCTGAACAAGCTAATCCTTCGGTATCTGGCTATGAAACTCTTGCTACTGTATATGTATATGGCACCAGTAATAATACCTTCCTCAATAATGTTGGAAATTGGTATTTAGGTGCTATGAATGGCTTAGACCATGCATTTAACGGGCATAGTATGGCTTATCAGAATGGTGGGTATAATATATTAACAAACAATAGGTGGGGGGGGGGCAGCTATTGGTTCAATGGGAGGAGCCCGACATACCTATGGTACCATTACTATAACTAAAGGGGATCTGATTGCATTAGATGCCCTATCTGCTGTTATGGGTGGGGATTCTTGGCTAGAAAATTTTTATAACGTAAATAGTCTTTTTGGTGATTTAAATGAAAATTTAGGAGGTACCCAACCAACTAATTATACAATTGATACTGTCCCATTTGGAGATACTATTACGAATTTCCGTCCAGTGCAAAATCAACCTTTTATAAATGGTGATTCTAATTATTATTGGATTGATACAAACTTTCATAAATAAGTTATTTCTAATTAAAGATATGATATTAAAAAATAAATTTCACCTATTTAATAGTTTTTTTCCATTTTTATTAATGAGTATGCTCTTATCTGCATGTCAAAAGCACTATTATATCAAAAACGTTAACACTAATGGATATAGATGTACTAGAGAGTATATTGGGGATACTGTTTCCAATAATTATGAAGAAAAAATATCGGTGTATTATCCATCTGGGGAATTAAATCGTCAGTATACGATAATTAATCACCTGAAGGAACATGATGAGACTTTTTACTACTCTAATGGAATACTTGGAGGAGAAGCTAATTACTTGCATAATAAGTTGGAAGGCATTAGAAAGGTGTATTATCAAAGTGGACAACTAGCAAAAGAAGCAATGTATTCAAACAATAAAATTAACGGATTGTATTGGCAATATTATCTTGATGGAAAATTAAGCAATTATGGTTTTTTTAAGGATAGCACCCCTATTTATTACTTAGCATTTGATACCACTGGAAAAAAAATAATTGATATGATCAGACCATATTTACAATATGACAGAACTATTCATTTGGGCGATAAATTCAACTTAAAAGTTATATGCCCAATTTTAAAGGGCTTTACTAACATTACTGAATTGAATATTGCTATAGTTCCTACAAATATCATCATAACAGATAGCCTAAAAGATTATAGTTTATATTCAAAAATAATTAATAAGAAATGGACATATCAGCTTTATAATCACAAAAGTGATATTGCTGTTAATGACTATACTGGACCATTAATAAATATTTCTTTAAACAAACAGGGAAATGGGTCATATGAGTTTACACCTACTAATGCTGGACAGTATCAGTTTGTTGGTGTTTCAACTAGTTTTAATAGTGCTGAAAGTTCCATAGACACTGCTTTTACTCAAAGTCATTTTAAAATAAATTTTACTGTTATTAAATAATATTTTTGTTAAAGCTACTCTATGTAAACAATAAAAAGTTCAAATTATGAAAACAAAGTATACCTGCAAAATTTTGGGAGTTTTCCTTATTATCTTGTTCACCCGTAGTATAAGTGCCCAAGTATATTATTACTACGATAATAATGGTAACCGAATTACCAGCACCTATACCCACCATGCACCCGAGCGCCGCAAGGATACAGATAAAGTTAAAATTTACCCTAACCCTACCAATGGAATGTTGAATGTATCTATATCTTCCTTTGGTAATTGTGGCTATGCCGATATTTACATTGTAGATGGTTCGGGTAATATAATATCAACTCAAAAGACTTCCTCAGCATTAACTACGGTAAACCTATCGAGCTATAACCAGGGCATGTATTACTTACGGGCTGTCATGTGCGACCAACAATATACCTGCAAGATAGTAAAAGTGAATCCGGGAGCGCCACCCGCAGGAACGCAACACCCTATTCCTGCGCCAGTGAAGTATTAACTAAACTATGGGGCAAAACTACAATGGCAGCAACCCTGTGGAGGTGAATTATGTAGCTTACGGGGCCGATTTGGTGTCATCCATGTAAACCAAACCAGCGGAGGCAATATGTATTTGTGAAATATTAACAGTATTGTGCGACCAGCAATTACTTGAAGATTGTTAAAGTAAATTCGGGTGCACCGGGTAAGGCAGTGCCTACGCCTGTTAAGTATTAAATAAGGTTGGAGATACAACGGTTATATATGCTTTTTCCAAAATGGATGGGTATAAATATTTATAGGGCACTGGTTCTATAGCTAATACTATAGTAGTAATTGGGACAAAGCTAAATAATATCGTATTTTAAATAATTTTGTTGTCTACAGAATAATCCGGAAGCAAGATGGTTAAAATTATTCGCAGCACTACCCGCCTATATCGCAGTCCTGAAATAAAATTGAAGTCTAAAAAACGTTCCCATGTCTTTGAAACAATTCCTATTCTATCCGACGAAAAGAAACAGAAAGAACTTGGGCGCTTGGATACTAAATGGGAAATGCGTTTTTTTGAATTAACAAAATATAAAAGGAAGTATGGGCATTGCAATGTGCCGAAAGGCAGTAAGGCCTACGGTGTTTTAGCAACCTGGTGCCATGTTCAAAGACGGGCAAAAAAACACCATCCTGAAAAATACGATTCCGGCCGATTGCACAAACTCAACGAAATTGGCTTCAGGTGGAATCTCAGGGATGAAGATTGGGATAAAAAATTTGAACAATTAAAACAGTACAAGGCAGCGTTCGGACACTGCAATATTACATATAGGAATAAGAATAATAAGTACAACTCTTTGCATCGTTGGATTTCTTGCCAAAGAAAGAATTATAAAGAAAAAAAAGCAGTGTTAACTATAGAAAGAATAGACAAGCTTAATAGTTTAGGGTTTCTTTGGAAAAGTCCTAATCCACCACCGCAACCAGTAAGTAATGAAGAGTTACTAAATGACCTCCAACGATTACATAAAGAACTATCCAGAATACCTTCTGTAGGCGACATAGTTAAATATGGAAAGCATAGCTATCAAACCTATCAAAAAAGGTTTGTGAATATTAAAATCATACGGGAAAAGTCTGGATTTGAAGGGAAAATCTCTCCAAAAGTAAATATTACGGACACTGAATTGTTAAATGATCTCCGACAATTATATCAAAAATCGGGCAAAATTCCGTCCTCAAAAGATATAGCGAAGTACGGAAAATATAATTATAAAACCTATCAAAAAAGGTTCGGCAGCATAATGAACGCCAGGGAAGAAGCGGGGATTAATGGAAGAATTTATCGGATTACGAATACGGAATTGCTAAATGACCTCCAACGATTGCGTAGAGAACTATCTAAAATTCCTTCCACAGGAGATATAATTAAATACGGAAAGTATAGTACTGTACTGTATCAAAAGAGGTTTGGGAATATATTAGCTGCAAAGAAAAAAGCAGAGGTTGGTGGAAGAATCTATCCACGAATTAGAATTACAGCGACGGAATTGCTAAATGATCTCAAGCGATTGCACAGAGAATTAGCTAAAATTCCTTCTTGTGATGATATAAACAAATATGGAAAATATTCTGGGGGAACTTATTTATATAGGTTCGGAAGTATAATTGTTGCACGGGAAAGAGCAGGACTTGTTGATGTATAAGAGGATAAATTTGCAATTTTCTCTTTGAAAATAGGCTCTTAACCCCGTATACTGCAATGTGCTTTTCCGGGAGGGGAGAGATGTTGGAATACTTCGTAAGGCTTTATGTATGGGAGAAACCTTTCTAAATTTAAAGAAAGCTCATTAGATTTCTGGCAGGTTTAATTCCAATTGTTCTTTTCTTGTTCGTAACTTGGCTTGAATAGCAAAGTTACGCCCCGAACATCCAATTTTCTTTCCGTTTGCTTTGCGAAATATTCTTTTGCAAAACAAATTGGAACATGAGTAATATCAGACATTTACTGCGTTTACATACCCAAAAGCGAACTCAGTCTGAAATAATAGAACAGACTGGTATTTCCCGAAAGGTGCTTAAAAAGCATATCAAGGATTTTAAAGAAAGTAGATTAAGCTTTGAAGAGATAAATGAACTAACCGATAAAGATTTGGAAGAACTATTTCTAAAGCCGGATGAACCCCGTGACGAAAAGTTTGAAATATTATTCAAGATGTTTCCGAAGATGGCACAGGAACTTACACGCAAAGGAGTATCCCGTAAGTTATTATGGAAAGAATATAAAAGTAAATATCCGAATGGTTTTGGGCGCAGCCAATTCAACAGTTATTTTGCAGCATGGAAAGCCCAGGCAGGCTATTCAATGCATAACGAGCAGAAAGCAGGAGATAAAATGTACATTGACTTTGCCGGCGATAAGATGTCAATTATTGATAAAGCGACCAGCACGATTAAATATACCGAAGTTTTTGTAGCTATTCTCGGGTCCAGTCAGTTAACATACGTTGAAGCTGTAATGAGTCAGAAGATGGAAGACTTTATCCCTACCTGCGAAAACGCCTTGCATTTTTATGGAGGGGTTCCGGCAGCGATTGTCTGCGATAATTTAAGAGCAGCCGTAACAAAGAGCAGCAAATATGAACCTGTACTGAACGAAACCTTTGCAGACTTTGCCGAACATTATAATACAACCATATTACCGGCAAGGCCATATAAACCTAAAGATAAGGCGCTGGTTGAAATCGTCATTAATATCATATACAGCCGTATATATGCCAAGCTAAGGGATGTAGAATACTATTCTTTAGAAGAGCTAAACAGTGATATTAATATAGCTTTAGAAGAGCATAATAATGAAGTACTAACAGGAAAGGATTATAGCCGAAGACAAAAATTCAATGAAGAAGAACAGCGCATGCTACTGCCTTTACCTATGTTAAGGTATGAGTTTAAGAAGCAATACTATGCCACTGTTACGAGAAGAGGATATGTTTCTTTACCTGTTGACAAGCACTATTATAGTGTTCCATATAGTTTTATTGGTAAGAAAGTTAAAGTAATGTATTCAAGACATTATGTAGAAATGTTTTATAAGTATGAATCTATCGCAAAGCATAAGCGTGAACGAATCTCTTACAAATATACGACCGAAAATACCCATTTGCACCCTTCTCATCGATTTGTCAAAACGTGGGGTGCTGACCGGTTTTTAAAAGAGGCGGAGGCAATACATAAGGATGTCAGGCTATATATGTCAAAAATACTAAGCACAAAGCAGCATCCCGAGCAAGCATATAAAAAGTGTATTGGGATTCTTGGCTTTGCTAAGAAAGTTGGCAATGAACGTTTAACCAAAGCATGTCAACGCGCATTGTATTATGGCATTTATAATTATAAGATAATCAAAAAAATATTAGAGAAAGGATTGGATAAACACATCGAGGAGAATGAACAATTGAAAATGCCGCAACATAATAACATACGCGGTAAAGACTATTATAAGTAAATCAATAAAATAACCTCAAATACAAACACAATGAATGTAACAACGTTGGAAAAAATGCGAAAGATGAATCTTTTGGGCATGCACCGGGCTTTCAAAACAAGTATTGAATCTGACAAAAGAGAAAACATGACACCCGATGAAATGATTTCTTATTTGATAGAAGCGGAATGGGATGATCGGCGAAACAGAAGCATGGAAAGACAACTTAGAAATGCTCGGTTCCGTTATAAGGCTTCTATGGAAGAAATAGATTATAAAACCAACCGCAATATTGACCGAAATCAACTTATGCGTTTTGGGGAATGTACTTTTATTACTAATCACGAGAATATTCTCATTACGGGGAGCAGTGGAATTGGGAAGAGCAACATCGCTTCAGCTATCGGCCACCAAGCCTGTAGTTTGGGGTATAAGGTAGTATACCATAATACGGCAAAGCTCATGGGAAAACTTAAACTTGCTAAAGCAGATGGTTCTTATATTAAAGAAGTTGCCAAAATAGAACGACAGAACTTATTAATACTTGATGACTTCGGACTACAGCCATTTGATGCTCAAAGCCGTGCCATACTTATGGAAATCATTGAAGACCGGCATGGAAGGAACTCCACAATTATTACTTCACAGGTTCCTGTGAACAAATGGTTTGAGATAATTGGCGAACAAACAATAGCTGATGCCATACTTGATAGAATAGTCCATGAATCTCACCGGGTAGAACTTAAAGGAGAATCCATGAGAAAGAAGAATATGGTTGCCCTTGAAAAGGCATCAGCATGATTGGCTGCTGTGCCGGCAGCAAGGGGTGTGAAAAGCCCCTTTATATTTTACGTGTAGGTCGCTTTACACCGAAAAACACAACATAACAACTGTAAACTTAAATCAGGATGAGACAAGTAGTCAACCTTTTTCAGGACCTTACACAGGGCAATATCTTTATAATTGTGTGTACTTATGTGTGTACTATAAGAAAAAAGACTTATAGGAATTAACCCATAAGTCTTTGATTTTCATTTGTGGGAGCTACCGGGTTCGAACCGATGACCCTCTGCTTGTAAGGCAGATGCTCTGAACCAGCTGAGCTAAGCTCCCAAATTGGGGCTGCAAATGTAATAATTATTGAAAACACCAAACACCGAAATAAAAAAATATGTGCGGAATTTTTAATTTTAGCAGGGATAGCCCTGCCTGAAATCAGCCTTAGTCAAGCGATTGAGCCGGTTGAGAAGCAATGCTGATAATTTGCTTAAATTCTTCCGGGTTCAGGTCATTGAAGAAATAACTGATAGGATTCACCTTCACCCCATTCTTAATTACTTCATAATGCAAGTGGTCGCCGGTAGAAAGTCCGGTTGACCCTACATATCCTATAATTTGTCCGCGTTTTACTTTTTCGCCTACTGTGCATGCAATGCGGCTTAAGTGGCCATAAAGGCTTTCATATCCAAAGCCATGATTAATAACTACGTGATTGCCGTATCCTTCTTCCAGGTTATCTGCTTTTTCAATCACGCCATCCCCGGTTGCATATACAGGTGTACCCAGTGCTGCAGCAAAGTCTATTCCCGTATGCATGTGCATAGTCTTATATATAGGGTGTATCCGCATTCCAAAACCGGAAACTATTCCCTTTAATTGCTTATTATCAATGGGTTGTATGGCAGGCATACAGGCAAGCATTCTTTCTTTACTCTTAGCTAATTTTTCCAATTCATCGTATGACCTTGATTGAACATAAATTTGCCGCACCAGTTGATCCATTTTACGGCTGGTCTCGGTCATCAGGTCGGAACTGGTATATCCTTGCAGATCTTTATAACGGTCAGTCCCGCCGTAACCGGCAGTGCGAATGTTAGCCGGTATAGGGTCGGCATCTAAAATCACCCGGTATATATTGTTGTCTCTCGAAGCCATGTCATTCATCACCGTGCTTACTTCGGTCATGCGTTGGTTGAGGAGGTCATATTGCAAATTCAATTGGACAATTTCCCTTTTTAATCTTTTTTCCTTAGGCGAATCAATCACACTAAACCCGATAACCAGCACTATAAATGAAAAGAAAACGCTGGTAAGCACATACGAAAGTACCTTCCGCATTTTATCACGAAAGCGGTGATGAACCTTCTCATAACTGAGGGTCTTGTGATTAAATATGTACTTTATTTTAGCCATCGGTCTGTAAAATTGCCTTATTTTTGGGGCAACCCTTTTTACAAAGTGTGCAAATATAAAAAAAATATCTGGAAATCGCAACTACTATGAAATCGGCTGAAATCCGCTCTCTTTTTCTCGACTTTTTTAAATCCAAAGAGCATCTGATAGTGCCCTCTGCTCCTATTGTTTTGAAAGATGACCCTACACTGATGTTCACCAATGCCGGAATGAACCAGTTTAAAGATATTTTTTTAGGTCACGGAACCCCACAAAGCCCGCGGATTGCTGATACCCAAAAATGCTTACGGGTTTCCGGAAAGCATAACGATTTGGAAGAAGTAGGGGTTGATACTTACCATCATACCATGTTCGAAATGCTGGGTAACTGGTCGTTTGGCGACTATTTTAAAAAGGATGCCATCAATTGGGCGTGGGAACTACTTACCGAAGTATATGAAATTGATAAAAGCCGATTGTATGTTACTGTTTTTGAGGGTGATAAATCTGATAACCTGGCTTTTGACGAAGAGGCAAAAAAATATTGGTCTGCCTATCTTGCTGAAGAAAGAATATTGAACGGAAATAAGAAAGATAATTTCTGGGAAATGGGCGAAACAGGACCCTGTGGCCCCTGCTCAGAAGTACATGTGGATATACGCTCCGACGAGGAACGTATAAAAGTGGATGGTAAAACACTCGTAAATACAGGTAATCCGCGTGTAATTGAAATATGGAACCTGGTTTTTATGGAATTCAACCGCAAAGCAGATGGTAAACTGGAAAAGTTACCCGCTCGCCATGTAGATACCGGTATGGGCTTTGAAAGGTTATCGATGGTTTTGCAGGGGAAACAATCTACTTACGATACCGACATCTTCCAACCACTGATTGCAGAACTGGAAAAGAGTTCGGGCAAAAAATACATGTCTGAGGGCGGTTCGGCTGAGCAGGAAAAAGTAAATATTGCCATGCGGGTAATTGCCGACCACATCAGGGCAATATCATTCACCATTGCAGACGGACAAATTCCGTCTAATACAGGTGCCGGTTATGTGATACGCCGTATTTTGCGCCGGGCTGTTCGTTATGGTTATCAGTCATTGAATTTTAAAGAGCCTTTCCTATATGAGTTAGTGGATATCCTCACCCGACAAATGGGAACTATGTTTCCGGAATTAGTGAAACAAAACAAACTCATTAAAAAAGTAATTCAGGAAGAAGAACAAGCTTTTATGCGTACGCTGGAGCAAGGCTTGAAAAGAATTGAAGCCTCTTGTAATGAATTGGTGGCTCAAAATAAAAAAGTACTGGATGGTGAACATGTATTTGAATTGCACGATACATTCGGTTTCCCTGCTGACCTTACTGCACTTATTGCAAAAGGATATGGCTTGGAAATTGATGAAGTAGGTTTTACGCGTGCCCTCGAACAACAAAAAACCCGTTCGCGTAAAGCCACTGCGGTAGATACAGGAGATTGGATTGAAGTGAATCCATCTGCAAAAACTGTTTTTACGGGGTATGAAAGCCTGCAAGAAAAAGCACACATTGTAAAATACAGAAAGACTACCATTAAAGGAAAAGACCAGTACCAAATTATTCTGGACAAAACCCCTTTCTATGCAGAGAGCGGCGGACAAATGGGTGATACAGGTTACCTGGAAGCAAATGGAAAGCGTATTAAAATTACGAATACTCAAAAGGAAAATAACCTGATAGTTCATTTTTCTGATGCTTTGCCGGAAAACATAAAGGATACTTTTACAGCTATTGTCGACCCTATGCGCAGGGTACATACTGCCGATAACCATTCTGCTACCCATTTACTACACGCCGCATTACGCAAGGTTTTGGGATTGCATGTAGAACAAAGAGGTTCGCTCGTTAGCCCTGATTATTTACGTTTTGACTTTTCCCATTTTTCAAAGCTGAATGACGAAGAACTTCGCGATATTGAAAGCCTGGTGAACCAAAAAATACGTGAAAATATTTCCTGTACTACCCAGGTTCTGCCAATTGAAGAAGCTAAAAAATTAGGCGCTATGGCCCTGTTTGGTGAAAAATATGGAGATACGGTACGCGTAGTAACCATTGATAAAAATTACTCTATTGAACTTTGCGGAGGTACGCACGTAAAAGCAACCGGGCAAATCGGGTATTTCAAAATATTGTCGGAAAGTGCATTGTCAGCCGGCATACGAAGAATTGAAGCCGTTACAGCACTGGGTGCTGAAAAGTATCTCCAGGAGCAAATGGAGACCTTGCACCAAGCCTCTATAGCCCTTAAGAATCCAAAAAACCTGGTGAAAGCTATCCAGGATATGCAAGAACAATCAGGTGAACTGAATAAGCAACTGGAAAAACTTTCAAGAGCGCAGGGCCAACAAATTAAAACTGCATTACTAAGCAAACAGCAACCTATTGGAAGTATTAACTTTATCGGAGAAAAAATGGAACTGCCCTCTGCTGATATTGCTAAAGACATTTGCTTCTCGTTGAAAAATGAAATCCCTAATTTATTGATGATTCTTGGATCCGAATTAAATGGGAAAGCCAACTTGTTCCTTGTTATTTCAGATAACCTGGTAAAAGAAAAAAACTGGAACGCCTCGACGCTCATACGCGAATTCAGCAAAGAAATACAAGGCGGTGGCGGGGGACAACCTTTCTATGCATCAGCCGGAGGCACCAATGTAGGAGGCATACCTACAGCTATTGCCAAAGCAAAGCAATGGGTGGAAGATAATAAATAATGTTATTATTTATTATCTTTTTAAAAGTCAATGACTTTTTTGCCTGGCATTTGTTGCACACAAAATTTATAACTAACCTCCAATTTTATCGATCAGAGTTGCGAAATGCCTACAACTGCCTGGTTTTTAAATTATCCTAAAGAATATAAACTTATATTTGCTATATATAAATCGAAAAAAGTGTGACGCAATGTGACGCAAAAAATTAGTGAAAATAAATTTAGTGCGAAGGAAACACATCCATTGCAATCATCATAGCATCCATAAAAGCATCCATATTAATTGAGACAGGTACATTTTGCTTTTTAAAATAGCTTAACAGGTTTTCAGTCGGCATATTGCCGGTGAGCTTGTCACTAGCCATCGGGCAACCGCCAAAACCTTTAATTGCCGCATCAAAGCGCCTGCATCCGCTGTCATATGCGGCCTTTACTTTTTCTTCCCACTTATCAGGTGTGGTATGCAGATGGGCTCCGAATTCCACATCCTTCAATGCGGGAATAAGCGCCGAAAATAAAGCAGTAATGTTTTCAGGATTGGATACCCCAATGGTATCGGAAAGAGCAATAATACGAATGCCCATTTGGTGTAATTTATGCGACCAGTGAATGGCAATATCGCTACTCCATTCATCTCCGTAGGGATTACCAAATCCCATAGACAGATATACCACAAGTTGCTTGTTATGCTTAACACACAACTGTTGTATCTCCTCTAGCCTAATCAGCGATTCGGCAATAGTAGAATTCGTATTCCGTTTCTGGAATGTTTCAGAAATAGAAAATGGGAATCCCAAATAACTTATCTCATCAAATTGCACGGCATCTTGCGCTCCGCGCAGGTTGGCAATAATGGCAAGTAGCTTGCTCTTGGTATTTGACAAATCAAGTTTCTTTAGTACTTCAGCTGTATCGCGCATTTGCGGAATGGCCTTAGGCGACACAAAACTGCCCGTATCAATGGTATCGTATCCCACTTTCAACAGAGCATTGATATACTTTATCTTT
>JABDCH010000072.1 GCA_013288205.1 Bacteroidota bacterium
CGGTAGTGGGCTTGGAAGCCATGTTTGCAGGCCCCATTTGCGGAGCATCTATGAATCCTGCCCGTTCCATTGCTCCTGCAATAGTGTCTGGCAATAGTGTTTACTGCGAACATCTTTGGATATATTACACCGCTCCTTTTTTAGGGGCTTTAGGAGCTGTATTAATATTCAAACTCATAACATCTAATACAAATTCAAATGAATAGACTAAGAGTTCTTTTTATATGCATACATAATTCTGCCCGAAGCCAAATGGCAGAAGCATTTTTCAACCAGCAGTCAGGCGACAAATACGAATCGGAAAGCGCAGGACTTGAGGCAGGAAATTTAAACCCTCTTGTTGTGGAAGCTATGAAAGAAATTGGCTTTGATATTTCACAAAACAAAACAAAAGAAGTATTTGATTTCTTAAAACAAGGCAAGCATTTCGATTATGTGGTAACCGTGTGTGATAAGGCAAGTGCTGAAAAGTGCCCTTACTTTCCATCTCAAAAAGAAAAAGCTAATTGGTCGTTCCCCGACCCTTCCAGATTTGAAGGCACACATGATGAAAAACTGGCACAGATAAGAATCGTGCGCGATGCCATACAGAAAAAAGTAATAGAATTTATAAATACACTCAATACCCGTTTTTAGCCGTTATTTCCGTACAATCTGATCCAAAACAAGTTCGGAATGACAGTTCCTAAAAATGGAAGTTAATATACAACGAACCCGTACCGGAGCCAAATATCTGGTTCCAGCTATTATCAAGTGCAAAGGTTGAAACGCCGCCTGTCTTGTATGTATCGGTTTGGTCAACTCCTGTATTGCTGTTTATTTCTTCCCGGTTAAGGGTGCCTTGTCCTGTAGTTTGGAAGATAATACCCCATGTATACTCTCCACCGATAGATATTTTAGGAGCAACAAAATATTCAAGCCCTATATATCCCAATATGCTGATGCCAAAAGTGGCTCCGGGAGTATTTTCGGTAGTCCTGGGGGTATTTAATCCGAATGAATTTATGCCTCCATTGTTCCAGTTATAGTAAGTAGGAACAGGGTCTGTATTGGCATTGTAAGAATTTCCGTAGGTAAATGAGGTATCGCTTCCGGCAAGAAAGAACATGGCTTCTATACCATAATAGCCTTGCAGGCGGGTTTTTCCCCTTCTTTTTTCGATTCCAAATCCCACCCCGATAAAGTGGCTCGATATAGTTCTTTTATCTTCGGCCTGTGGAGTAGGGAAGGTATTGCCTGTATCGCTCGATGCTATTTCCTGGTTTTGTGAAGTGGAATTAATACCAATGCGCAAAAGAAGGCGATAGGCTGTATGGTCATCTACATAGTATTTGCCAACAATAGTTTGGGTTGAATTTAAAAATGAAGTTGAGTTGGCAGGTCCGTGAATAAGATTACCAAAGTAATTAATCCAGGGAGTGGCATTCATACTAAGTACCCAGTCGCCCGTCTGCGGAAGGTATATTTCACCTTTTTTCGACATGATTACCGGAGTTTCAGAAGTTGCAACAGGCGGAGTATTAGTTACAGATGCTGCAGGAGTCTGAGGAGTAGTGAAAATGCCTACAGAGCCATTATTTTGTGCGAATAACCCGGAAGCAGTCAAAACTGTTCCTATAAATAAGGAAGCTTTCTTTACGTTCATAGTATGTAAGGTGGTTTTGGTTTCGAAGCAAATATACAATTATGTAATACTTGGGATCAATAACGGAAGTGAAAAAGATTTAGTATGTTTTCTTCAGTTTGTTTCGCCAAGCAAAGGGACAAAAGAGAAATTGCCATAATCTTTTGTATCGTATTCGTTTTCACCGGTTTTTCTAATCTTTTTCATGGTTTGCGCGCTGCCTTTGCTGTCTACCGGAATCACCAATATGCCCCGTAGTTTAAGTTGTTCCAATAAAGGTTCGGGTACATATGGAGCTGCGGCAGTAACTATTATGCGGTCGAAGGGTGCAAATTCAGGAAGGCCCTTATACCCGTCGCCATAAAAACATTGTACATGGCAATGGAGTTGTTTTAACATGGCTTTTGCGCGTTCGTGCAGTTTTTTATTTCTTTCAATAGAATAAACCTCGGCCCCCAGTGTGCTTAAAATAGCTGACTGGTAACCCGAACCTGTTCCTATTTCTAATATTTTGTCTCCTTTACGCACCTCCAGCAACTCTGTTTGCCGGGCTACTGTATAAGGCTGCGAAATGGTTTGCCCTTCGCCTATCTGGAAAGCTACATCATCATAAGCAAATTGTAGGAAAGCGCTATTGAAAAAGAAATGCCTGGGGATTTTTTCGATGGCTTGTAATACCTTAAAATCTTTGATGCCGCTCTTCTTCAACTGTTCTACCAGTTTTTTACGCAATGCCTGGTGCTTGTATAAATCTTCCATGCAGGCAAAGGTATTTATAAGTTGCCAGTTATAAGCATGGGGGTGTGAGTAAACACTATAACAGTTTGCGGTCAACTGAAAGCTAAATTCCTAATTTTGCGCAAATTGAAAATAAATCCATGCTTAAAATAGGAGTTCTTGGGGCAGGTCACTTAGGGAAAATTCATCTGAAACAAATAAAAGAGATCCCCGAATACCAGCTTATAGGTTTTTATGATGCGGATGCTGCCGTAGCCGAAAGAGTGAGTAAGGAAATGAATATCCCTTCTTTTCCGTCAGCTATAGAACTCATTAAAAATGTGGACGTAGTGGATATTGTTGTACCTACCGTTGCGCATTATGAATACGCTACCATTGCCCTGCGCCAGTTTAAACATGTTTTTATTGAAAAGCCCCTGGCCGGAAATACAGAGGAGGCCAAAACCCTGGTAGCCCTGGCAAGGGAAGCTAATGTGAAGACACAGGTAGGCCATGTGGAACGCTTTAACCCGGCTTTCCTGGCAGTGAAAGGCCGTTGCGAAAACCCTATGTTCATTGAGGCGCACCGCTTGGCGCAGTTTAACCCCCGAGGAACTGACGTATCGGTTATCCTCGACCTGATGATACATGATATCGACATTATCCTGAGCCTGGTAAAATCTGATGTGAAGCGGATAAGTGCCAGCGGGGTGTCGGTAGTAAGCGATACACCCGATATCGCCAATGCACGGATTGAATTTGATAATGGCTGCGTAGCTAACCTTACATCGAGCCGTATTAGCCTTAAAAATATGCGTAAAATACGGATGTTCCAGAAAGATGCGTATATTTCGGTAGATTTATTGGCACATAAAACCGAAGTGGTAAAAATGAAAGAAATGCAGGAAGATGAGGAAGAAGGAATGTTTGCCATGGTAATAGACCAGGGCCCTGGTAAACCTAAAAAGCAGATTTACCTGGAAAACCCTTCCATTACCCCTAATAATGCTATTCGAATGGAACTATATGAGTTTGCCCAATCCATCATTCACAATAAGCCTACAATCGTAACTATTGAAGACGGAGCCAAGGCGCTTGAAACCGCGGAAAAAATCATCGAAAGAATAAATTATATACAGCCCGACGGTTACCGGCCAGAATAAATATCTTCGCAGCATACAATAAATGTAAATTTCATTCCGTTTTTATTCCATGTTAAAACCATCCCGGCTTTTAGTTTATTTCATATACCCCCTGTCATTCTTTTTTGTTGCCTCATCCTGTAATACGTTTGATCCTCCGCTTACCGTGCCTGTGTATGGGCATATTGACAGTATGCATTTAATTGTCCCTTCCGACAGCCTATCTGAATTAGGCTCAGCCGCATCATTTATTCCTTATGTTTGGGTTTACCTGGACGATAATCCCGTAGGGGCTTTCCAGGTGCCCTGTACATTTCCTATGGTGGCAAGCAATGGAGTGCATACCGTGGAAGTTTACCCTGGCATAACCCCTGTGGGCACCAATTCGCCGGCAGGTATGTATCCTTTTTACCAATTTTATAGTGTAAGTATCAATATGCAGCAAGGAAAGACCTATAATATTAAGCCGGTAATACGTTATTTCAGTTGGGTAAATTTTCCTTATTTGATGAATTTCGATAATTTCACACTAGGTCAACAACCTAAGGGCAATGGCAAGTATTCAATAATTAATTATTATGGAGACGGCAATAGAAGCGGCGCTACCACAACTAATATGTTTGTTGTGGGAGGTAAACTGGCGTTCCAGCATCAATCGGGTATGGTGGTTGTTACTACAACGCACAATTACTACGCCGGGATGACCTGGCCATGGGATTCCCTTTCGTTTAATAATTCGAACATACCGGTGTTTGTCGAGTTTAACTATAGGGCAACTACCTTGTTTGCAATAGGCATGTTTGATGCGGATACAACCAGCCAGTCGGGCCCCATTGCTCTTATATACCCTACTACAGGCTGGAAAAAGATGTATGTATCGCTGAATAATACTATTTATCCCACTTTTAGTACACACTACCAAAATATTTATTTTACCATGAAATTAGACTCAATTGACGGTCATACAACCGATACCTTATTGCTTGACAACATAAAGATACTTGATTAAACCCCTGTGAACCGCCGCATTGAAATAGCAAAATATGTTGTGGCAGATTATGTTTGCTCGGCTATAACATGGGCTGCATTCTGGATTTTCAGGAAGCAATTTATCGAGTCAAAAAAGTTTGGAATACACGTAGCATTAACATTTGATTTTAGGTTTGTTGTTGCACTGCTTGTTATTCCATCCTTTTGGGTTTTTCTGCATTTTCTTTCCGGGCTATATGCCAATGTTTATCGTAAATCGAGAATTGGAGAAATACGGCAACTGTTTATTACGGATGTTGTAGGTGTAGTGATATTATTTTTTACTATCCTGCTTAAAAACGTAATTATTGATTACAAAACCTATTACTTCTCCATTTCAGTTCTCTTCTGCATGCAGTTCATATTGTCGTCGCTGGCCCATTTTCTGCTAACTACTGCTACCAACCGGAAAATTCATAACCGGGAAATTGGTTTCAACACCATTTTAATTGGCAGCAATGCCCGGGCCATGCAATTATATGATGATATGGAAAGCCAGAAAGCTTCATCGGGAAATAAGTTTGTGGGCTTTGTTCACATTGATTCAGGTAACGGATTTTCATCCGAGCTTGGTAAAAAACTGAAACACCTTGGGGAGTTTGAAAACATTCACGACGTTATTATAAAGGAAAAAGCTGAAGAAGTGATTATTGCTATCGAATCTTCCGAGCATAAATACATTGAAAGCATCCTGAATAAATTAAGCGATACGGAAACGGTGATAAAAATTATCCCCGACATGTATGATATTCTTACAGGTTCGGTGAAGTTTTCATCCATGATTGAAGCGCCCCTCATCGTGGTTTCAAAAACAGTGCTGGAACCTAAGCAGGTTATCCTTAAGCGAGCTTTTGATATGGTGGTATCTCTTTCTTGCCTGGTTATTTTGTGTCCAGTATATCTAATCATTTCCCTTATTATCAAACTTACATCACAAGGTCCAATATTTTATTCACAGGAGAGAATTGGACTGCATGGAAGCCCATTCACTATTTATAAATTCCGTTCTATGTACGATGGGGCGGAAAAAAGTGGTCCTGCACTTTCCAGTAAAGATGATAGCCGCATCACCAAATTCGGAAAATTCCTTCGCAAAACACGCATGGATGAATTGCCTCAATTCCTGAATGTATTGATAGGAACAATGTCGATAGTAGGGCCACGCCCTGAACGCCGCTTTTTTATAGAACAGATTATTCAAAAAGATCCTCAATACACCTATCTTCATAAAATAAAGCCCGGTATAACATCGTGGGGGCAGGTGAAATATGGCTATGCCGAGAATGTGGAACAAATGGTGAGAAGGATGAAGTATGATATCCTTTACCTCGAAAACATTTCCTTTCTGCTTGATATGCGCATTATCATATATACCGTCCTGATTGTATTCCAGGGTAGGGGAAAATAGCAAGGGTAAGACATATTCTCCTATTTTTGCACTGATATTTCAACACAAATGAATACAATAAAATTTGGTACTGATGGCTGGAGAGCCATTATTGCAGACGATTATACCGTTGATAATGTAATTCGCGTATCGCAAGCAACTGCAGTATGGCTTAAAAAGAATTATAAGAATCCTGTTGCTGTTATTGGCTACGATTGCCGCTTTGGGGGCAAAATGTTTGCAGAAACAGTGGCTACTGTATTTGCCAATCACGGAATCAAATCCCTGCTTTCAACCGGCATTGCTTCTACACCAATGGTTTCGCTGGGTGCGGTGAATAAGAAAGCCAGCATCGGCGTTGTGATAACCGCCAGCCACAATCCGCCTTCTTACAACGGTTTTAAGTTGAAAGGAGGATATGGTGGTCCCCTTTTAGCTGATAAGGTAAAAGAAATAGAGGATATTATTCCTGAAAAAGCAGATACCTACGAACTGACTCCTGCCGCTCAAAAGCTTATTCTGCCTATCGATTTAGAAACCATGTATTGCGAGCACGTTGAAAAACATTTCGATATTAAGCTCATTAAAAAATCGGGTGTTCGAATAGCATACGATGCTATGTATGGCGCGGGACAAAATGTGATGAGAAGGCTTTTACCCGATGCAACCTTATTGCATTGTGTGCATAACCCCGGCTTTGGTGGAATTGCACCTGAACCCATTGATAAAAACCTCACCGAATTAAGGAATTATATTAAAAAGACCAAATCGATTGATGTAGGTCATGCTACCGATGGCGATGCCGACCGTATAGGCTTATATAACAGCAAAGGCGATTTCATCGATTCGCACCTTATTATTCTTATCCTCATCAATTACCTTGTTCAATATAAAAAGATGGGTGGTAAGGTGTGTGTGGCATTTTCGGTGACTGAAAAGGTGAAGAAAATGTGCGCGCATTATGACCTGCCTTTGCAAGTGGTGAAGGTTGGTTTTAAATATGTGTGTGATGTAATGATTAACGAAGATACCTTGCTTGGCGGGGAAGAATCCGGCGGAATTGCCATCAAAGGGCATATCCCTGAACGTGATGGCATCTGGATCGGGTTGACCATTATTGAATACATGGCAAGAACTGGGAAGACCCTGGATGAATTGGTAAAAGAAGCCATTAAAATTACCGGCAAGTTTGCATATAGGCGTATTGATTTGCATTTGACTGAAGCCATCAAGCAAACTGTGCTGAAAAACTGTACCGATAATAAATATACTGCTTTCGGAAAATATAAAGTAAAGAGAATAGAAACCATAGACGGCTTCAAATTCTTCTTTAATGATGATACATGGCTGATGATTCGTGCATCCGGAACAGAACCCGTATTGCGCACCTATTCAGAAGCTCCTACCGCTGCCATTGCCGATGATATCTTGGTCGCTGCGGGTAGGGTGATTATGAAAAAGTGATAGCTCCAACCACTATTTGCAATGCTGTTATGTCGAATTTGTTTTGGCATGCCATTAATCATCAGTATATTTGTAAAAGTCTTAACTCGTAACTATAACCTCTTAACTTTTTTCCAGTGGCTGAATCGAACTTTGTAGATTATGTAAAAATCTGTTGTCGTACCGGGAAAGGTGGTGCAGGTTCCATGCACTTTTACCGTGACAAAAAAGTTGCCAAAGGTGGTCCAGATGGAGGTGACGGAGGCCGTGGAGGCGATATTATTTTACGTGGTAACAAACAACTTTGGACGCTCATTCACCTCAAATACCGCAAGCACATTATGGCTACGGATGGGGAAAATGGCTCCTATCAATTGATGAAGGGGGCTGACGGCAAAGATGAAATATTGGAAGTACCCATCGGAACCATTATTCGTGACGCAGAAACAGAAGAAATAGAGCACGAAATAACTACCGACGGCGAAGAATACATCGCTGTAAAAGGTGGCAGGGGAGGACTTGGTAATGACCACTTCAAGAGTCCTACAAACCAGTCTCCGCATCATGCACAGCCCGGAGAGCCCGGCAAAGAGCAATGGAAAATACTGGAGCTAAAAATATTGGCCGATGTGGGCCTTGTGGGCTTTCCCAATGCAGGTAAATCAACCTTACTATCAGTGATATCGGCGGCTAAACCTGAAATTGCAGATTATCCTTTTACTACTCTTGTGCCCAATTTGGGTATTGTAAAATATCGTGGTCACCAATCCTTTATTATGGCTGATATCCCCGGTATTATTGAAGGAGCCGCTGAAGGCAAAGGGCTTGGGCTACGTTTTTTACGCCATATAGAACGCAATTCTGTGCTGCTTTTTTTAGTGCCTGCTGACGCTAATGATATCACCCAGGAATATCTTACCCTGCTATCGGAATTGGAAAAGTATAATCCTACCCTGCTTGAGAAATCAAGGATACTGGGTATTTCCAAGTGCGATTTAGCTGATGAAGAACTCATCACCGAGATGAAAAAGGAACTCAAAGCCAATAGCCGCAAACTAAAAAAAGTACCGGTGGTATTCTTCTCTTCCGCTACCAACAAGGGTATCTCCGAATTGCTCGATGCACTCTGGAAGGAGATCAACAATGATTAGAGATTAGTAAATTAGTTGCGACTGCTAGTAAGGCTGGCATTATTTCCTATACCCGTTTTAGCCGTTATTTCCGTATTTTTTATCGGGCTTATGGTCTTATCTTATTTCTTTAAATTCTTCTTTTTATTTGTGAAATCATATAATAAAATAAGAAGGTACAAGAAGCCTGCAATGCAAGCAAACACAAAAATCCCTTGGTAACCCTCCCAATGAAGATAGTAATAGACTCCGCTAAAAACAAATAAAATTATCGAGACATTTAAAAGTGTGCTCTTTATATATCCGGTTGTTTTTCTCATATGTGCTACAAAAATAAAACATTTCAGGAAAAAGAGTTGCCCCCGCCCGAATGTACTAATTGGTATTGAAGCAATCCTACTATGTGCAATAAATTTTTACATTTGACCAAACAATACAACGCACCATGGTATCAAGAAGGGACTTTATCGGTAAATCTGCCTTGTTGGCAGGTTCTTTGTCTTTTTTAAAGTTTTCCAATCCCTTGTTTGCCGAAACATTGGAAAAGAAAACCAATAGGCTTACCAATATGAGCCCTGAAGAGTCAGCCGATGATGAAGATTTTTGGACATGGGTAAGAGAAAGCTACACCTTATCGTCTGACATAATTAACCTGAACGCCGGTGGTGTGAGTGCCCAACCCAAAGTGGTACAGGATGCCCATATACTCAATTATCAAATGTGCAACCAGGGGCCATCTTATTATATGTGGCAGTTATTGGATAAAGGAAGGGAACCACTAAGGGCAAAACTGGCCGACTTAGCCGGATGCGACCCCGAAGAACTGGCTATTAACAGAAATGCTACAGAGGGATTAAATACCGTCATTTTTGGGTTAGACTTAAAGAAGGATGATGAAGTGGTGCTAACTAAATACGATTATCCGCACATGATGACAGCCTGGAAGCAGCGAGAACGCAGGGATGGTATCAAATTAAACTGGGTGGATTGGGACTTTCCCCTGGAAAATGATGATGCTATTGTAAAGGCCTATGCCGATAAAATTACTTCCAAAACAAAGGTGGTGCATATTACCCATGTTATTAATTGGGTGGGACAAATTATGCCTGCCCGGAAGATAGCCGATATGGCCCATTCAAAAGGATGCATGGTAATTGTGGATGGCGCTCACTCATTCAATCATTTTGATTTTAAGATACCCGACACCGGGGCCGATTATTTTGCTACATCTCTGCATAAATGGCTGGGGGCTCCATTCGGAAGCGGCCTGTTATATATAAAGAAAGACAAGATAAAAACCGTATGGGCTTTGGTTGGTGATGATGATTCGGAGACAGATAAAGCGGATATACGCACGTTTGAATGGCTGGGCACCCGTTCCTTTGCCTCGGAACTGGCTATTGGCAATGCTGTAGATTTTATGGGCGGCATAGGTCTACAACGCAAAGAAGCAAGGCTTCGTTACCTGAAAAACTATTGGGTAAATAAAGTGAAAGATAATCCGAAAGTGAAATTTAGCACTTCTATGCTTCCTGCATATTCCTGCGCTATTGCAAGTTTCTCCATTGATGGCTGGAACGGTGGTGATATAAACTCCAAACTATTTGATGATAAAAAAATTGTCGCCACTCCTATTGTGTATGAGAAGTTGAATTGTGTAAGGGTTTCACCCAATATTTATAATTCTACCTGGCAATTGGATAGACTGGTAGATGGTATTAAAGCAATTGCAAAAACAGATCCTCCTCCGATAGTGAAAAAGGATGGCAAGAAATAAAAATATTATTTACTGCCCATTTTATCGTACGCCGCCTTTGCAATTTGAGCAATAACGGCATCCCTTATTGAATCATTTGCTTTTGCATCAGTCACAAAAACGGAAACAATTAAATGTTTCCCGTTCGGAAGAGTTATAATGCCTGCATCATTGGTAGCCGGTGTAATGCCATTGAGTGTTCCGGAAGAACCTGTTTTATGGGCTACAATGGTTCCTTCGGGTAATAAGCCCTTTATCCGTTTTGTACCGGTGGCTGTTTCCTGCAATGTGTTAAGAAGATAAGCCCTTGATGATTTTGAAAGACATTTCCCTTCATAAAACAATTTGAGCAAGTGCGTCATTTCTTTTGGCTCGCACCAACTTTTATACTGTAAAGTATTATCAGCGTGCATTTCTCTTTCTGTGGCAGCAATGGCCATTCCCTGCACGCCTATAGTATGAATGTAATTCTCCACTTCTTTCACTCCTCCTGCTATTTCCAATAATTTATCGCAAGCTGTGTTATCACTTTGTGTTACCACATATTGGAGCAATTCGTTTATGGTTACAGCGGTATCTTTTCCGTGATATTTATCCCGTATTGGGCTCCATGTGGTAGTATCGGCAAAATCTAATTGGTTTAAATGTACTTTCTGTTCAAGGGATAATTTGCCATTATCTATCATGTTTAAAATAGCGATCGCAATCGGGAATTTGAATACACTTTGCATCGGACAATGATAGTCTCCATTAAAAGATAATGTATCGCCAGTTTCTATATTTTCAATAGATACACCAACGATACCTTCTGCCTGTTGAGCAATTTGGGATACCTCTGATCGTAAAGAGTCGTTCTGTTGGGCACATCCACAGAAAAACAGAAAACTTATAAAAGCAAATTTCTTCACGATAAGAGCATTACTTCTTTATCTGGCACAAAAAATCAAACAGCAGTCTTACCCCAATGCCTGTTCCGCCCTTGGTTTTATAATCCCATGCAGAATCAATAAAAGCAGGGCCAGCAATATCCAAATGTATCCAGGGATAGGAAGTAAACTTCTCTAAAAATTTTCCGGCTGTTATAGCTCCGGCATAAGGTCCGCCAATATTCTTCATATCGGCAATTTCCGTTTTTAGCAAATCGCCGTATTCTTCCCACATCGGGAATTCAACTAGGCGTTCGTTTACCCGTTCTCCGCTATCTTTCAGTGCGTCGAAAGTTTTTTTATCTGCTGTGCCCATAGCTACTGTACCATATTTACCGATAGCCGCTGCAGCAGCGCCTGTAAGGGTAGCAAGGTCAATCGTCAGTTCAGGATTGTACTTTTTTCCATAGCTTAATGCATCGGCCAAAATCATACGGCCTTCGGCATCGGCATTCAGCATTTCTACTGTCATGCCATTGTGCATCGTAATAATATCTCCCGGTACATAAGCATTCATACCCGGGCGGTTATCGGTAGCAGGTACTAATCCTACTACATGCACCGGCAGACCGGCTTTAGCAATAGCGTACATAGTACATCCTACGACAGCCGAGCCAGCCATATCGCATTTCATGGTATCCATACCCGAATTAGGCTTAATGCTCACTCCGCCTGTATCATATACTACCCCTTTACCCACCAGCATGTAAGGCTTTTTGTTTACCGCATTCTTTGGCTTATATTCCATAACGGTAAAGGTTGGCGGGTCAATGCTGCCAAGGTTTACAGCAATTAGTCCTCCCATTTTCAAGGCGGCTATTTTAGCTTTATTAAACACCTCCACTTTAAAGCCAGCTTCTTTTCCCATTTTCTCAAACTCCTTAGCAAGTTGAACTGCGTTCAGGTGGTTAACGGGTTCATTTACCAGGTCCCTCGCTTTTTGAGTAGCATCTGCAACAATCTGCAAATGCTGTATTTGTTTTTGGCTTACCTGTTTAGAATGAACAAGTATTGTTTTGAGGGAATGAGCAATTTTTTTTGCATCTTTTTTATAGCGGATGAACTGGTAATTTCCAAGCATCATGCCTTCTGCAAAGGCAAGTACTTGTGCGGTAATTCCATCCAGGTCAACTATTGTTACCTGCTCAGCTTTATCTGCATTGAAGGTACCACATGCTTTGTTCCCTGCTTTGCGAAAAGCTTCAAGTGTATAATTTACATTCTTTTTATCTTCTTCTATATAAATTAATATCCTGCGCTCATATTGATTGATGTGAATGGTATGTTCTTCCTTCCTGATTTGCTTATATATAAAATCCAGTTCGGTTTTTGATAGGCCATATTTTGAAAAATCGCTTTTGGCATTGCAGATTAATATGAGATTATCTTTGGGAGAAATCGAAGAGGTTAATTTAATTGTCGTCATAAATAGGTTGGTTATTGAATAATATGTTGAACTGCAAAA
>JABDCH010000073.1 GCA_013288205.1 Bacteroidota bacterium
GGACTTTAGCATAAAGATTTTCGTACAAAGGTAGAACCTTGTCAATATCGAAATTTCCAGCTTGGGCTTTAGCATTACGCTTAAATTCCATAAGTTTTTCGTCGCTTCCTAAAATATATAAGGCATTTTTAGCCATATCTTCCACATCGCCTACGTTGCTTAGCATTCCCGAATAACCTTGTTTATTAATTTCAGGAAGCCCCCCTGTATTAGTAGAGATAACAGGCACTCCGGCAGCCATAGCTTCCAGGGCTGCAAGCCCAAAGCTTTCGGTTTCGGAAGGCAGTACAAATAAATCAGCTATACTCAAAAAACTTCCGGGTTCGCTTATTTTGCCAAGCGAAGTTATTTGCGAACAGGTATCAAGTTCGCGACAAAGTTTATCAATATTGCTGCGTTCGGGGCCATCACCAATAAGCATAAGCCTTGCAGGTATTTTCTTTCGTACAATATCGAACATTCGTAATACATCTTCTACCCGCTTTACCTTTCTGAAATTGGATACATGCATTAATATCTTTTCGTCGTCTCCCGCATATTTTCTACGGGTTTCGAGCGCGTTATCGAAAATATAATCTTCAGGGCAAATGAAATTGGGGATAACTTCAATTTCGCGTTTTACGTTTCTAAAGTATTTATAGGTGTCCTGCTTTAAGCTATCTGAAACAGCCGTTACAGCATCGGACCTGTTAATGACAAATGAAATCGCCGACTCAAAGGAGGCATCTTTTCCAACCAATGTAATATCTGTACCGTGAAGAGTGGTTATGAAAGGGAGGTATACATCTTCATCAGCCAGAATTTGCTGTGCCATATAGGCTGCTGCTGCATGCGGAACGGCATAATGCACATGAAGTATATCTAATTTTTCATACTTGGCTACTTCCACTATTTTGTTGGCCAATGCAAGTTCATAAGGGGGATAGTCGAACAGTGGATAATTGGAAACAGTAACCTCGTGATAAAACAAGTTATTGGTAAATGCATTCAATCGCACCGGCTGGTCATAGCTTATAAAGTGGATTTTATGTCCTTTGTCTGCAAGTGCCTTGCCTAATTCGGTTGCTACAACCCCGCTTCCTCCAAATGTGGGATAACATACTATGCCTATATTCATAAAACTATTCTAGGGGAAAAGTAAAGATATAAAATTATCTGATGTGTAAAAGAAGACGGCAAATGGTATAAATTACTTTAGCAAGTCGCGCTGTGCTATTCAGGGAGTGTGTGTAGCACAGGAGTTAACAGTACATTGCTTTTATTGCCTGCCCGGTCATACATCCATACTTTAAATTCCAGCCTATTGGGATCTGCGGTATCATATAATCCTGTGTCTGCTATAAAAAAGTCAGTTATCTCCTGGAGAAGATGTTCCGTGTTTATTTTTATCAATCCGCTTAATTCTTTATCATTTCCCACCGGAGTTATATATGGGATATTATAAGGGAATACATCAGTGTCGTTATTAATAATCCATGGTCCATAAGATTTTGTACGGTAATAATAAATTAGCGGAAGCACATATAAATCAGACGTTACATTGGTTTCCTGCGAAGGATACCCAATATCTCCGTTTCCATCGGTAAAGTTTATAGTTAGGATACTTGAGTCAATTACATCGCTTGAACCCGTGTAATATGCAGCAAAATTGTTGTAGGTTATCACGGGAACATCGGGATAGTTCTCTTTTTTTGCACAAGATGCACAGACTAACCCTATTAGAAAGATAAGTAGAAGATTTCTGAAAAAATTCATCACATAATGATTCTATTGCAAATATAGGTATTAATTTTGAACCAATTATGAGTGATACATTCCTTAAATCAGTCGAGAAAAGCATTTTCCAGAATCTTTCCGAACAGGAATTTGAGAATATAACCTTGAAGCTATTTAAGTTTCAATATGAAAATAATAAGGTTTATGCTGCTTATGTAGACATGTTGGGTGCGGACATTAATGTAGTTAAGCGTATAAATCAAATTCCCTTTCTCCCCATTTCTTTTTTTAAGACATATCCGGTTATTTGTGGCAATGTTAAAGTGGCCGAACAAATCTTTCAGAGCAGCTCTACAACATCAGATACACCGTCAAGGCATTATGTAAAAGATGTAGGGCTTTACATCGAAAGCTTTTTGAAGGGCTTTAAGCGTTTCTATGGTAACATTTCCGATTATTGCTTGCTTGCTCTTTTACCTTCTTATTTAGAAAGAGGTAATTCATCGCTTGTATATATGACTAATAAGCTGATTGAAGATACACACAATCCCGGCAGTGGATTCTATATGGATAACTATGATGAATTGGTTGAAAAGCTCAAGCAAAATGAGGAGAATGGCCAAAAAACCTTATTAATTGGGGTAACCTATGCATTACTAAAGCTGGCTGAAGAATATCCGATGGAATTGAGAAATACAATCATTATGGAAACAGGTGGTATGAAGGGTAGGAGAGAAGAATTGACTAAACAAGAGGTGCATCAAATACTTTCAAAAGCATTTAACGTCCCCTACATTCATTCAGAATATGGGATGACTGAATTGCTTTCCCAGGCCTATTCAAAAGGGAGTGGAGTATTTGAATGTGTGCCCTGGATGCGGGTTTTAATCCGAGATGTGTATGACCCCTTTAGGGTAGGATTGGTAAAGGAATCGGGAGCTATAAACGTTATTGACCTTGCTAATATTTATTCCTGTTCATTCATTGCCACCGATGATATGGGAATTGTTAACCCCGATGGCACATTCGAGGTAGCGGGCCGTTTGGACAATAGCGATATTCGGGGATGTAATATAATGGCCGCGGAATTGTAAAAAGACCTACAGCACTACTATCTTTTTTACGGTTTGCGTATTATTACCTTCTATCTGTAAGAAGTAGACTCCCTTTCCATAATTCGATAAGTTAAAAGTATATGTATAGGTTGCATTGATATTCAACGTATTGCTATAAACCACTTGCCCTAGTATATTGACTATATGGATGGTGTAGTCTCCCGGAACAATTTCATTCATATTTAAGGTGACATCTCCATTGGTCGGATTGGGATATACTTCTGCGTTAATTTTAGCAGTTGCAAGATTATCTACAGAAGTAACTATATATGTTCCCGTTTGCCATACTCCACGGCCATAGGTGCCAGCAACCAGTGTGCTATTATCGGGAGATATCTTTAAATCATTTACCATAACATTGGGAAGTCCGTTATTGTAATTGATCCAGGTATTCAAAATGGTATCGTGATAATAAACACCTATATCTGTGCCCACATAAATTCCTTCGGGACTGTTGGGTTGGCAAACGATGCAGTTAACAGGGAGATTGGGAAGCCCTGTTGAAATGTTGGTCCATGTTTTACCTCCGTTATCTGACTGGTAGACCTTATTTTTTGAACCAAAACCTGATAAGGTTACCCATACACGCAAGGGATTTTGAGGGTCGGTAGCAACACTTGTAGAACTATACGAATGTATGGGCACTGTATTGTTTATAACGCTCCAGGTTTCGCCCCCATTAGTGGTTGCATAAATGGTATCGCCCCGAGAAACGTAAATGTAATTATCATTTACCGGAGATATGGCAATACGATTGATATATTTTCCCCTGATGCCCCAATTGCTTAACCTGGTCCAGAAGAAATCAGGCGCTTTGGCGTACCATACATTTTCATACCCTGCAAAAACGAATGCTTTGTCAGGCCTGTAGGGATCTTGCAACCAGGGAGTAGTCCAAGGTCCTGGTTCATTAATATTGCCTACTGCATTATGCCAGTTGGCACCGCCATTAGTTGAACTGATAAGCGAGCCGTTTTGGAAAGATGCAAACATGTTAGCATCATCCGAATAATCTATAAAGGCTGTTTCCCCATCGCCTCCGGCTGTCTGTAGCCAGGGGATGCCTGATAAATTCGTTCCGTTATCTTGCCAGCCGCTTATATTCAGCCCCGGTGTGATGCCTGAGAGGCCGATAGTATATAGCTCACCTATCTCAAGATTATTGCTGATATCGGTCCATACTTTACCTTTAGTAGATGTTTCAAATATCCCCCCATCACAGCCTAATACATAACTGGAGCCGCTACCCGGATAAAAAGCGATATGGTGAATATCGGCATGAACATAAGGGGCTCCACTGCCTGTCCATTCGGCATTTAATGTCCAATCTTTACCCTCATCACCCGACATCCATACATTTACACCTCCTACAATTATGGTATCTGCATTAGTTTGAGAAACAGCCAGTGAAAGGTCGTACCATCCTTGCCCGGTGGTATCATTCCCTGTTGGTGACCAGCCCAGTACATTGGGTGCTTTTTTGGCAAAGCTTGATTGGGTTGTAAACGTTTGGCCTCTATCGGTTGACATATATAATCCATAAAACCGGGCGCTGTTATTTTCGTCGACGAGAAGATACACCCGGTTCGAATCGGCAGGCGAAACACCTATCTCAATGCGGGCAACATCTGTGTTGGGTAGTCCATTTGTTACTTGTGTAAAATTCAATCCCCCATTAGTAGAACGGTAAAATGCCCCGTATTGAGTTGACGCATATACCACACCTGAGTGAGAAGGCTCAAATTCAATATCACGTACATCAGCTGATATTACTGATTTCCATGTTACGCCATAGTCCCTCGAGCGATAAAGCCCAAAATTCAAAGCCGCGAAAATTACATTAGTACTATCAGGATTAAGTAGCAATTGGTTGCCTTCATATGAATTGGGTCCACTGGTTTGTAAGGTATAGCTTAGTCCCGTTGAGTTCCAGGTTTTTCCTGAATCGATTGATTTTAAAACGCCTGTAGTAAAAGCATCGTAATCATCACCATCGCCCATAATCAGGTACATATTAGCGGGTTTTTTTGGGTCAATAGCGACATCACTACAAGCGATGGTCGTTAGTTGATCTGTATTAGTGGCCCATGTACTGCCTCCATTAGTGCTTTTCCATAATCCTCCACCTGGGGCGCAAGCAAAGAGTATATTGGGCTTACCGGGGAAAAAGCGCACGTGGTTAACCCGGCCATCTCCTCCATGAGTAGGCACTCCAACTGTTCCTGCATAGGTCCAATTAGCTGCCTGGTTATTAGATACAGGTTTATGGGAAGCATTTTTTTGATATTCGAGATAATCGTTCAGCAATACATTCATATTATTACGATTGCCGGAAGGGTAGGTACGGGGAACCATTATATTTTCCCAGCGTTTAAATAGTTCGTATCCATTTTCATGATCAGGTATCGTTTTACTTGATTCATCAGGCCCGTACCATTTATAAAATGCATCCTGAACATGATGTACGTTAGCATTTGGGTTAAGCATTAGTTGCACCCAATCCTGGGCGTCAAGGCTTGATATGAAAGGGGAGAAGAGAATGGTTAATAAGATGGTAAGTTTTTTCATGGTATGTAAAATCTTTACAAATTTATGAAATTCTTATCCCCTATTAACGAATGCAGGAAATCAGGTAGAAATAAAAGGAGCTATTTCTCAAAAAGTTTAATAATTCTTATCTGTTTCTCAAAATGGAACTCCCAAGTTGAGGCCGGCTGCAAAAGCCAATGGGAAACTTGATCCCCCGGTTTCATAGCTGTAATAATTTCCCCCGTTGTCCTCGTTATTAAAATTATTTCCGGTTCCTGAACTATTATAAGCTGAAATATTATATCCAATTCCGAAATACATATCCAATGCAAATGAATTAGCAAATATCCATTGGTGGCCTAAATTTAAAATGATGGCTATGCCGGTATAAGTAATTGAATTTGTAGTCGAAGAAGGAGGATAATTGGTGTAATAGGTATTTGATTGAGAAAATGCAGAAACCACAATTTCAGGTTTAAAATATCCCCCCTGCATGGCATTCATACGTCTCATTCCATCCATTGTCCAGGTAGGAGAGAAAAATAATTTCGGACCAATTTCTAAAAAACCTCCCTTGCTTGGATTAGTGGTTTGTGTAACACCGGGACCTATGATACCAATTTGGGATGATAGGATAATATCTGTTCCCAATAATTGGTCGTACCCAAATGATATATGTTGATTAAGGGGAGAAAAGAAACCAAAACTTACAATAGATTTTTTTACTTTTTTGGTTGTCGCTGTTTTATCACCAGGTGCAAGGTCTGCATAGTGTTGGGAGAAACATTTTTCAGAGAACAACATAAATAAACCAATAATACTACAACCAATTAATTTCATGTATGTGCTTTATTAGATTTAGATAATAATATCTTTCAATGACAAATATACACTATTTTACATATAAAAAAACCCCTCCATTAAATTAGAGGGGCTTCTTTTAAACCAACAAACATCGTAATATCATCCACACTTGGTATGCCCGCAGCTGGTACATTTCAGGCAGCCTTCTTCGTAAATCAGGCCTGTATCGCCGCATTGCGGGCAGGTTCTGTCTTTACCCTTGGTGCCATTGGGTATATATTTCTTCAAGGCTCTTTCTACGCCTGCTTTCCAGGTATTGATAGATACATCGTTTAACGTTAAATCACCAATCAGGTCAACCACGTTGGGTATAGGCATTCCATGGCGAAGCACACCTGAAATCAATTTGGCATAGTTCCAGAATTCCTTATCGAACAAACGAGATAATCCTTGAATGGTAACACTGTAGCCATCTTTATCATCGAAGCGTAAATCGTAGCGTTTTTTTCCATCGGAGCTTTTGCTTTTGATAACCCATGCTTTTTCAACCCAGTTCGGCAGATTAAATACATCATCAGCTTTACCGGTGAATATTTCATAAGGTTTACCATTAAGTACGCCAACTACAGCCAGCCATTTCTCGGTTCCGTTCATAAAACGGATAACATCAGCTTCCAGTTCAGTAGGACGCTTTGGAGCATGTGTTTCTTGTATTTGAAGAACATCGGCAGCAGCCTTTGGTTTTTCATCATTTGAAACAAGCACTCCGCTCCTCGAACCATCACGGTACACAGTGATGCCTTTCAGCCCATGCTTCCATGCTTCTACATAAATCTCACCTACTTTATCTATCGGGACTTCATTTGGCAAGTTGATGGTTGAACTAATAGAGTGGGTAGTATATTTTTGAACTAACGCTTGCAGCTCAACACGTTTTATCCAATCAATTTCCGGAGCAGTTGAGCCATAATAAGGACATTGTGTAATGTCAGTATTGCCGGTAACATCCATCCAGGTTTTCACTTTTGGGTGGTATACCACAAATTCCTGCCATTTGTCACCCATTTTATCTACAAAGTCTACGGTAGCATCTTTATCATTCGGGTTTATTTTCCTTCTTCTTTTGTAAGAGAGCAAATAAACAGGTTCCAAGCCTGATGATGTTTGAGCGAGAATACTTAAGCTGCCGGTAGGAGCCACTGTACTTATAGAGATGTTTCTTCTGCCGAATTGCATCATGCGGGCATATACTTCGGGCAATTCTTTTTGAAGCATTTGTACAAATTCCGAAGTGTTTTCAATCTTTTCATCAAATGCTTCAAATTTGCCGCGCTCTATAGCCATATCAATTGAGCTTGTAAATTCTGCATCGCATTTGGTACGCATCATTTTTTCAACTTCGGCCATAGCTTTATCTGAATCAAATTGCATATTTAATGCGGCAACTGCATCGCCCAGAGCAGTAAAGCCAAGTCCGGTTCTTCTGCCTTTCTTTCCTGCTTCATAAAGGAGTTTCCAGGTATCGAGTTCAATTTGCTTGATAGCATTAGGTTCCTTGTCACTTTCTACTTTTTCTAAAATCCGCTCGATAGATTCCAATTCCAAATCAACCAGGTCATCCATCAAGCGTTGTGATTCATAGGTGACTTCATAAAACTTTTGATAGTTGAAAGAAGCATCTTTGGTGAATGGTTTATCTACAAAGTTGTACAAGTTCATAGCAATGAGCCTGCAGCTGTCGCCACCTTGCATAGCTATTTCAGAGCAAGGATTAGTAGATACGTTTTTAAATCCGGGGTAAACGGATGAGGTAGAATATTTATGTTGCCTGTCCCAGAATATTAATCCCGGTTCAGCACTTTGGTGAGCACAGTTAATAATAGTGTTCCACAATTCGCGGGCCTTTACTGTTTTGGTAATTTCCGGTTTCTTAGCTTCGATAGGGAAACGGTGGGTATATTCTTTATCTTCCACTACAGCTTGCATAAATTCGTCTGACAAGCGCACGGAAATATTAGCTCCGGTAATTTTGCTGAGGTCTTGCTTAATGGTCACAAATTGTTCTACATCTGGGTGCGCTATATCTATAGTGATCATCAAAGCCCCTCTTCTTCCATTTTGTGCCACTTCGCGGGTGGTGTTTGAAAAGCGGTCCATAAAGGAAACAGCCCCTGTCGTTGTTCCGGCAGCGTTGTTTACAATACAGCCTGAAGGACGGAGGGTAGAAATATCGATACCCACGCCACAACGTCTTTTGAAGAGTTGGGTTAATTGTTGATCGGTATACATTACCCCTCCATAGGAGTCATATATCTCTGGTAGTACTACACAATTAGAGAGGGATGCAATGACATGCTTGTTACCAAGACCAAACATTACGCTCCCTTGTGGAATTACATATTTAAAACCCTGAAAGAGTTGGAATATCTTATCTTCGGAAAGAAATTCTCTTCTTTGTCCATATTCAGAAAGGTGAAGAAACGAACCATTCATGGCTGACATTTCAGCATACTCTTTTTCTTTACGGGCAAATTCATGTGCCATACGACGATGCATGTCGTCCGGGTCTTTTTCAAGCACATTCCCATTTTTATCACGCAGTGCATATTTATTTACCCAGGTAGATGCTGCCAATTCATCTCCCCCGAAATATTCTACAGATGCTTTCTTAATCTCTTCTGAGCTAAGCATTGTTTTTGATTTAGTTGCTATAGTATTTTGTTTCATATAAAAATGTTTAATAACGGTTGTTTGCTTTTGTCGATGATATGTAGTGCAAATCTATATTTTCAACTTTTTTTTTGCGCGGTATACCATTTATAGTTTTTAACACCGTTATTAACAAAATTCCTAAATAGTGCGTCAATTAAGGGGTTACAGACTTATTACGACTTTTCAACACTACTGACTGTTCATAATTAGTAGTTCGATGTCATTATAGGGAATGTTAAAAGTTTCGCCCAAATATTTACTAGTCAGAATACCTCTATATAGATAGACACCATTACGTAAATAGATATCTTTTTTTATCAAGTTCTCAAATCCGCCCACATCGCCTGCTTTTTGTAAAATGGGTGTAAAAATATTACTGAACGCAATGGATGCTGTTCTCGAAACACGCGATGCAATGTTGGGAACGCAATAATGTGTTACCCCATGCTTGCGGAATACCGGTTCGGTGTGGGTAGTTACATGAGAAGTTTCAAAACAGCCGCCTTGGTCAATGCTTACATCTACTACCACGGCACCTACTTTCATATCGCTCACCATATTTTCGGTTACAACCATGGGCGTAATACCTGCTTCGGCACGGATGGCACCTATCACCACATCGGCAGTTTTTAAGTGCCGGGCCAGTACACGGGGGCGTATAGTAGAAGTGAATATGCGTGTGCCAAGCATTACCTGCAATCTTCTCAGTCTATATATAGAGTTATCGAATACCTTTACAATCGCTCCGCGACCCAATGCAGCACGGGCAGCAAATTCGCCTACGGTTCCGGCACCCAAGATAACTACCTCGGTAGGGGCAATTCCTGAAACACCACCCATAATAAGGCCCGGCCCATTATGTACATTGCTTAAATATTCTTCAGCAATAGAAATGGACGTGCCGCCTACAATCTCACTCATAGAACGGATTACAGGGAATATGCCTGCTTCATCACGCAATGAATCGAACGCGATGGCGCTAATTTTTTTCTCCATCAGGTATTTCAAAAAATCCTTAGGTTGTGTGGCCAGTTGCAGCGCCGAAAAAAGAGTCTGCCCCGGATGCATCATTTCTATTTCATTTATCTGGGGTGGGGTTACCTTTAGTATTACATCAGCTTTATACACTTCGGCAGGACTATAGGTAATCTGGCAGCCGGCTTCGCTAAAATCAGTATCTTCAAAATGAGCATTTTTGCCGGCATTGCTTTCTATAATTACTTTATGCCCCAGGTTAATGAGCAGTGCAGCATCATCAGGTACCATACCAATGCGGTTTTCATCCGTTGATACCTCTTTTGGTATACCTATTTTAAGGCTTCCTTTTTTATGGGCTACTTCCAGCATTTCTTCCTGTGTAGCTAAAGCTCCTTTTGTTAATGTGCGCATAACTTCCTTGTAGGTACTCATTTTATCATGTGTTTTAGGATATTTCTGACTGGCTATTATAAGACGTTTTGAGGGGATATTATTTTGAATGAAACGTCCTTTATTGGTGGGGTAGACGCTTGTAGTACAAAGGCTCGGGTATTAAATTACTGTAGCCATATTTCCCGGTTTTCTTCATCTGTTATTTCTATTTTTATTTCCACTGCATCGGGTGGTACGAGACCCGGTATTTTTTCAGGCCATTCGATAAAGCAGTAGTTGCCTGAGTAGAAATATTCTTCGTAGCCAATATCATATGCTTCTTGTATATCTTTTATGCGGTAAAAGTCAAAGTGGTAGATAATGGAGCCGTCGATACATTCATATTCATTTACTAAGGAAAACGTTGGGCTGCTGATTCCGTCTTTCACACCTAACCTTTTACAAAGATACTTAATAAAGGTGGTTTTTCCACTGCCTAAGGTGCCTGAAAATACAAACACCCACCTGTTCTTAAATTCCTTAAGTAACAAAGGGGCTACATCTATTAATTCCTTTTCCTCCTTTATAGTATACAGTAGCCTCATAATGAATCTATTTGCCTTATTTTTGTAAGCTGCAAAGTTAGCTCTTTTTCACGGGATATCAAAGTATTTTCAACTCTGTTTAAGGATAAAAATGGAGCTAATTTTTTTTAGGCTCATTATCAGCCATCAACATAAAGTAGATGAAATTAATGTCTGCAGATTCAAAAATATGAAATAAATTTGTAAGGTAAACTAACAAGTTAATATACTAAGTTACATTACATATATGGACACTTCAGAATTAGCATCTTCCCTGCGTTTAGCAATTTCATCCTTGCACAAAGGCTTGCGCAAACAAAGCCATGCCGTTAATGCCTATTCGATGACGGAAATAGAAACTATCGCGCTTTTATTCAGAAACGATTCGCTGTTGCCAACCGAATTGGCTGCCATGACAAAGGTTAAAACTCAGTCAATGTCTCAAATATTGAAGAAAATGGAGGAACAAAAAATCATTAAAAGAAGCCCTTCGGAAGATGACAAGCGAAAAGTATATATATCCCTAACTTCATACGGAAAAGAGATAGTAGAAAAAACACGGTATGATAAAGACGAATGGCTGAAGGGTGCTATTGAAAAACTAACCGATAAAGAAAAGGAATTACTTACAAAGGCTTTACCAGTTTTGAATAAATTAATACAAACCAATTAAAATCAAAAAGTATGGAATGGTATCATTATGTCGGTGGGTTTTTTGCCGGTGCGTTTTTAGCGAATTTTGTCCCTCATTTTGTAAAAGGTATTTGTGGCGATAAATTCCCAACTCCTTTTGCAAAGCCACCCGGCAAAGGACTTTCATCACCTATGATAAATGTATTATGGGGCCTGCTTAACTTAGTGATAGGTTATATCCTTTACAAGGTTGGCAAAGTATCTTTACAAGATACCCTTTCGATGGTTATATTTTTCATTGGATTTGCCCTTCTAAGTATAATGTGCACTGCAAATTTCACCAAAAAGGATAAGGAGTGAAAGTAAAGTCAATAAAGAAGATAAGCACATTCAGGGCCTTTAAAAGCCGCAATTACCGCCTGTATTTTTCAGGGCAATCCATATCCCTTATAGGCACCTGGATGCAGAAGACTGCTGTTCCCTGGGTAATATACATCCAGATGCATTCGCTGTTCATGCTTGGTTTGTCCGCATTTGCCACGCAATTTCCAAGCTTTCTGTTTTCACTTTTTGGTGGTGTGGTATCTGACCGTTACAACAAATATCGTGTGCTGCTTGCCACACAAATACTTTCACTCATTCAGGCCCTGTTACTTGCCATCCTTGTTTTATCCAAACACTACACAGCATGGGAAATAATGGGGGTAAGCGTTATATTGGGTATCATCAATGCTTTTGACGTTCCTGCCAGGCAGTCATTGGTCTACGACATGGTGGACAACAAAGAAGATTTACCCAATGCCATCGCCCTTAATTCATCTATGGTAAACCTGGCAAAGATTGCGGGCCCTGCTTTTGCGGGTATTATGCTTGAGAAACTGGGGGCCGGCTGGTGCTTTATGTTGAATGCCATAAGTTTCGTCGCTGTT
>JABDCH010000074.1 GCA_013288205.1 Bacteroidota bacterium
TTGTATTTTTTGCCTGAACCGCATGGACATGGATCGTTACGGCCAATTTTCTTTTCGGCTACAACAGGTTTAGGCTTTGGAGGAGCTGATTTGCCATCTGCGCCGGTAGGAGCATTTGCTTCGTCACCTGTACGGTTGGTTTGCAAATCAATATCTTCTTTCACTTCCCGCGCTTCTTGAATTTCCCCGCCTGGAGCATCAGCCACAGGTATGCATTTCACCAGGAAGGATGTGATGCTTTTATTCATCCTTACCAGCATGCTGCGGAACAATTCAAATGACTCAAACTTATATATAAGCAAGGGGTCTTTTTGCTCGTATACTGCATTACGCACCGATTGACGGAGATCATCCATTTCGCGCAGATGTTCTTTCCATTCATCATCCAACACGGCCAGGAGAACGCTTTTCTCCATTTCAGTAATAACTTCTTTGCCGTTTGTATTATACGCTTTCTCCAGGTTAGTAACAACCCGAATCATGCCTATTCCGTCGGAAACAGGTATCTGTATGTTTTCAAAACGACGTTGGTTATTTTCAAAAACATTTTTCAGGAAAGGATATATTTCTTTTGAAATCTGTTCGCCTTTATTATGGTAATGTGCCAACGCCTGTTCAAAAACCTTATCGGAGATTTCAGTTGGTTGTAAATCTTTAAATTCTTGCTCAGTAACCGGGGATTCTATAGACAATGTGCGAATGAGTTCCAGCTTAAAGCCTTCATAATCGCCTTCGGCTCCGTGAAATTCATTTACAATGGTTTCAGAAACATCCATGAACATATTCGATATATCTACCGAAAGCCTTTCGCCAAAGAGTGCATGGCGACGACGGGTATATATTACCTCGCGTTGCTGGTTCATTACATCATCGTAATCTATCAAGTGCTTACGTGTGCCAAAGTTGTTTTCCTCTACTTTCTTTTGGGCTCTTTCAATGGACTTGGTTATGAGTGAATGCTGAATTACCTCGCCTTCTTCAATACCCATTCTGTCCATCATGCTGGCTATTCTTTCCGAACCAAACAAACGCATTAAATCATCTTCGAGCGATACAAAGAATTGCGATGTACCCGGATCGCCCTGGCGGCCTGCACGACCTCTCAACTGCCTGTCTACGCGTCTTGATTCATGTCTTTCCGTACCTATGATAGCTAACCCGCCCGCAGCAGCAACCCCTGCTCCAAGCTTGATATCGGTACCACGGCCTGCCATGTTGGTAGCTATGGTAACAGCGCCTGGCTTACCGGCTTCAGCAACAATTTCGGCTTCGCGCTGATGCATCTTTGCATTCAGTACGTTATGTTTTATCCCACGGAGTTTAAGCGTACGGCCTAATAATTCCGATACTTCTACGGAGGTAGTACCTACCAATACAGGCCTTCCATCCTTAACACACTTTTGTATTTCTTCAATTACCGCATTGTATTTTTCGCGCTTGGTTTTATATACCAAGTCCTGCCTGTCGTCCCTTACCATTGGTTTGTTGGTAGGGATTTTTACTACTTCCAGTTTGTATATTGTCCAAAACTCACCTGCTTCTGTTTCAGCAGTACCGGTCATACCAGCCAACTTACTATACATCCTGAAATAGTTTTGCAGGGTGATGGTAGCATAGGTTTGAGTTTCGGCTTCAATCTTTACATTTTCTTTTGCTTCGATAGCCTGATGTAATCCATCAGAATAGCGTCTGCCTTCCATGATACGGCCTGTCTGCTCATCCACAATCTTTACTTCACCTTCTATCACCACATATTCATCATCCTTTTCAAACAGGGTATACGCTTTTACCAATTGGTTAATGGTATGCACCCTTTCAGATTTGACAGAATACTCGCGCAGCATTTCATCTTTCTTCTTCGCTTTTTCCTCGTCGGAAATCTCCATTTTCTGGATCTCTGAAATTTCACCGCCCACATCAGGCATAATGAAAAACTTAGGGTCTTCACCTTGAGCCGTAATCAGGTCATATCCTTTTTCGGTAAGTTCTACCGTGTTGTTTTTTTCATCAATTACAAAATACAATTCCTCATCGGCTTTTTGCATTTCCCTGCCCTGGTCGGCCATATAGGTAGCCTCTGTTTTTTGCAACAATGCTTTATTACCTTCTTCGCTTAAAAATTTTATAATTGCCTTATTTTTTGGTAATCCCCTGTTGGCACGTAAAAGAGGAAGTCCGCCATCTTTGGTATTACCTGCTTCAATTAAGGTTTTAGCTTCATTCAAAAATTTATTTACTACCGTACGTTGTGCATTGAGCAGTTTTTCCACACGGGGTTTCATCTGGAAAAATTCGTGCTTATCACCTCTTGGCGTAGGCCCGGAAATAATGAGTGGGGTACGGGCATCGTCAATTAAAACAGAATCTACCTCATCCACAATGGCAAAATAATGACCACGTTGTACAAGGTCTTGCGGTGAGCGCGCCATATTATCACGTAAGTAGTCAAAACCAAATTCATTATTGGTTCCATAGGTAATATCGGCCAGGTAGGCTTTTTTACGTTCGGGAGAGTTAGGCTCGTGTTTATCAATTGTATCTAACGTAAGCCCATGGAATTGAAATATAGGGGCCATCCATTCCGAGTCGCGTTTGGCAAGATAGTCGTTCACGGTAACCAGGTGAACTCCTCTTCCGGCAAGGGCATTCAGGTATATAGGAAGTATCGCTACAAGGGTTTTACCTTCCCCGGTAGCCATTTCGGCAATTTTACCCGAGTGAAGCACGGCGCCGCCAATAAGCTGAACCGGATAGGGAACCATATCCCACTTCACTTTGTGGTTTCTTACGTTCCATGAACTACTCCAGGTGGCTTTTGTCCCATTAATGGCCACATGTTCGTGCTTTGCGGCTAACTCTTTATCAATATCGGTAGCGGTAACTTCCAGTGAATCTAATTCTTTGAACCGCCTGGTAGTTTCGCGCATTACGGCAAAAGCTTCGGGAAGAATTTCATCTAACTCTGCTTTTATATCGGCAATAATCTCTTTTTCAAGGTCATCTATTTGCTTGTATAACGCTTCCTTTTCCAAGATAGATGTTTCAACCTCAGCATCAGCGCTTTCTTTCAGTTCTTTTTTAGCCTGTTCCTTTTCTTGTATACGGTCTTGTATCCTCTTTTTAAACTCACTGGTTTTAGCCCTCAGTTCATCGTGACTAAGTGGTTCAAGGGTCTTTTCAATTTCAAGAATACTATCTATAACGGGCTGAAGTTCCTTAACATCACGGGTATCTTTATTTCCAAATATTTTGGAAAGGACTCCAACAAAGCCTTCTAACATAATATGATTTTTTATTTAATAAGGTAGCAAAAATAACTCAATTTCCCTCATGGGAACTCATTTAAAACCAGGTACTGCAAAAAGTTTGCAATTTTTAACGAGCCCGGTAAAGTAAAGAGACGAATAAATAGTGTGTTTATTTTGATGAATTATATAATGCTTTTTATTACTTTTGAAGGACTTTTTAAACGACATTTATTCCGGGCATGAAGAAATCTTTAGCGACCTTTTTCTCTGCCCGCCATAGCTTGAAATTCTTTGCAGTGGCGGGATTTTTTGTTTTTCATATCTCACTGTGCCAGGCACAGGATACGCTTGCTTGTAAAAACGGCAAAAAAATAGTAGGAAAAGTACTATCTGTTGGAAAAGACAAAGTCACATACATAGTTCCCCCCGATTCTACTCCCCGGTTTATAGCCAACTGGAAAATGGACTACATAAGTTACCCGGGTGGTACAAAATTTAATTTTACCGAACGTAAAAAAACAGGCATACCTGCTGCCACAAGCTTTTATCTATCAGCTGATGCAGGTGCCAGCATACCTGCTGTGGCCTATAAAGACGGGATTGTAGGCAACCATTTTGGTGCCAAAACTACTTTCTATGTAAGCCACCATGTGGGGTTTGTTGCCAAAGCAGCAGTAGACTTTAATGGGACAGGACTTAATTATATTTCCAACAACTATTGGGGTGGCTTTTATATTTTTCAGCAATACTTAGCAGGTTTAACTTATCGCACAGGAGGCAAACCAGGGTATCCGTGGATTGATTTTGTTGGCCTTGCCGGTTTATGTAAAGCAAGCAACCCTGTTTACGAAACTGGAGGAGGCTATAATCCACTTACTGTATTTACACCGGGTACCGGAACGGGTTTTGGATATTATTTTGGTATAGATTTCACCAGCAGTTCCGACCACTTCTGCTCTGTAACCTTTGGTGCTGGTTGTTTGGGCGCCTTGTTTACCTATCCTAATTTCACAAGCACGGTATCCGAATACCATCCTGTTACTAAATTAACTACCAGCAATGATGCAGATGGAGTTTCAAAAATGGGGTTGGCTTTATTCCAGGTATATTTAGGTATTAACCTACGGTTAAAAAAATCCGGCCGGTAAAAGATTTGCCAGATACTACTTCAGCAACGTAACATTGCCCACGTAGGAATGTTGGGTGTTCTCGGCATCGGTAACCATAATTTTGTAGATATACACATCTTCGGGGGAGATTTGCCCTGTGCCATTTACTTCTCCATTCCAGCCTTGATTTAGATTTGTGCTGTGGAATATTTGTGTTCCCCAACGATTGAAAATATACATCTCGAAATTCTTTACATATTGCCCCACCGGTTGAAAGGTTTCATTCCTGCCATCTTGATTTGGAGTGAATGCTGAGGGAATGTATAATTTAAAATCAGGTTCGATGATCAGGCAGTTGGTAGTTGTGTCCGTACAGCCTTCTCTACTCATTACAGTTAAGTTTACACAATACATCCCTGTATCGTGATAGGTATGTGTTGGATTTTGTTGGTTACTGCTCGAGTCACTCCTGTCCCCAAAGCTCCATGTCCAGTAGATCACATTATTTCCATTGGGATCTTTGCTCTTATCAGCAAATTGTATAGTAGGTGTTTCTATTGTTGCCGGATTGGGGGAATAACTGAAAGCCGCTTTAGGTGGAGCGTAAATGGTGAGCATATTTATCTTCTTTAGGGTAGCGCTGCATCCGCTGTCAGATATTACAGTAAGGCTTACATTGTATTGTCCTGCTGTTTTATAACAATAAATAGGGCTCTTGTTTCTGGAACTGTCCCCATCTCCAAAATCCCATACATATTGTCCTACCTGGCCTTTTGATAATACAGATTGATTGATAAACTGCACACAGAAAGGCTCGCAACCTTGTGAGAAGTTTACTCCCATACTCACTATAGGGCTCGGTTCTCCTATTATAGTAGTTTGGGCAGTAGTAGTAGAACCACAACCATCTACTACCGTTACCGTATATACACTGGCAATAGATGGACTTACCAATATACATCCGTTCGTACTATTTACAGGAGCCCATTGGTAGAAGACTCCATCAATAGCTCCAATGGCATTCGCACAGATAAGGGTAGAATCTCCCACACAGACTGATTTCTTTCCGGTGATATCTACTGCAAAAGCCGGGCCATATTGCAATACGATATTAGCGCTGGCAGTGCATCCATTATTGTCGGTTACTATTACGGAATAGTCATTGGTGGCTATGGGTGTAATAGTCGCTATTCCACCCGTAGCGCCTGAACTCCAATTGTATTTATATGGAGGAGTTCCTCCGCTTGCATTCGCTATTAATATTCCTGTACTGTCTTTACAAATAATCTTAGGTTCACTAATAGATGCGGTTACTTGTGTGGGTTCTGTCAACGTGGTGGATATGGTTGCACTGCATCCGTTATTATCGGTCACCGTGGCGGTGTAACTTAAAGCGAATAATCCGGTAGCGGTGGCAGTAATTTGAGCACCGGGATTCCAGAGATAGGTATAAGGTGTGGTTCCTCCATTGCCTGTTATGGTGGCAGAACCATTGCTTCCATTATAGCAGCCTACATTCGTAGTGGAACTAATGGTTGCCATCACTAAGGTAGGTTGGGTAATACTTACACTTGCACTCGTGGTGCAATGGTGATTATCCGTAATAGAGACTGTATACGTTCCCACTAACAATCCGGTAGCTTTAGCATTGGTTTGTGAACTGGGGTTCCATGAATAAGTATAGGGGCCTGTGCCACCACTTGGGTTTGCTGTGGCCGTTCCATTAGGGAGATTACAGGATGCATGGGTATTTGTAGTAGTAACACTTAAAACAAGCGGTTGGGTAATGGTTACACTATTGGTCAAGGTACAACCATTGTTATCGGTTACTTTGATGGTGTATGCCCCGGCACTTAGCCCGGTGGCGGTTGCTGCGGTTTGATTAGTGGGTATCCACAAATAAGTATAGGGTGATACTCCTCCACTTGCGGTAACTGTGGCACTTCCTGTGCCTCCGTTGCAAAGCACATTATTAATGGTGAATGTAGCAGTTACCTGTGTTGGTTGAGTGATAGTAGCCGCAATGGTAGCAGTGCATGCATTGCTGTCGGTAACGGTGAGTGTATAAACTCCCCCACTAAGCCCTGTAGCAATAGCAGTAGTTTGATTTGTGGGACTCCATTTATACGCATAAGGCAATACCCCTCCCGAAGCTTTGGCATTCACGCTACCTGTATTAGCCCCATTGCATAAAATATTGGTTTGGGTAAGTATAGTATCTTTTAAAGCGATGGGCTGTGTAATTGCTACACTGGCTGTGCCTGTACAGCCATTTTTATCGGTTACAGTAATAGTATAATTACCCGCACACAAGCCTGTTGCGGTTGCGGTAGTTTGTTTGGTGGGAGACCATTTATAGGTATATGGCGAGGTAGCTAATACAACATTAGCTGTGGCGCTACCTGTACAAGAGCCATTGCACTTAACCTGGGCATTAACAGCAACTGTTACAGATAATGGAGTGGCTGTAAGTACCACCGAGGCTGTAGAGGTATTTGCACAAACATCTGTTACAGTTACCGTATAGGTGCCGGCGCATAAGCCGGTAGCAGTTTGGTTGGTTTGCCCGGTGGGCGACCAGGAATAAGTATAGGGTGCGCCACCACCACTATCTATCGCCGTTAAACTACCATTACAAATGCCACAAGTTGGGTTAGCTTTTACTGATATAGAAGGGGCTGATAGAACATTTGTATAAATAATGATTAAGCCATTACCGCCCTTTTGCATGTAACCACCCATGCCTATAGTGGTATCAGGAGGGAAACCCGGTGCAGGATAATAAGCCAAACTTAACCCTGCATTACCTTGCAGATTGGATATTGGAGTAAAAGTAATTCCATTGGTTGTAAAAGCAACAGCAGGGTAGGATGAGCCGCCACCACCGCCTGCTCCATAATCGCCGCCGCCGCCGCCGCCATAATAACCTGCGCCGCCGCCGCCGCCGCCATGTGTAATGCCACAGGACGGATTACCACCACCATTACCACCTAAAAAGGCTGAACCCGAAGTGGCAGAATCACAGGTATAGTGCGAAGTACCAGCTGCTCCCCCGGCTGAAATAGTGCCCCCAATACCCGGATACCCTATTGCTCCATTGCCCCCGGTGGTAGCTCCTCCACTGCCGCCATAGCCCCAAGGCCAACCATAGTATGTACCGCTACCACCACCAGCGCCTGTAACCACATACCAAGTCCCGTTAATTTTTATGGCTGCATATCCACCACCGCCACCGCCTTCCCGTGTATCATAAAGAGAATCATTTCCACCTTGCCCCCCACCGGGCCAGCCACCAAGGCCCCCGGCTCCGCTATCTTTGAACCTTCCACCCGAAGGCACATACAAATCAAGTACGGTTCCCGCAATTAATCCGGAAAGCACCCCTTCATAATAAGCTCCTGAGCCCCCAGCATTTGTAATGCCTGGCCATATTTTAAAATCACCACCGCCACCGCCACCGGCCCATAATTGAACGGTAACCTGGGTTATACAGCCGGGTACGGTCCAGGTTTGAATGGTATCGGAAACATAGTTAAATGAAACAGAGGTTTGGGCAACAACGTTGCGTTTGTCCAACAAGGAAAGAAGGATGCAAATAACAAAAATAGTTCTGCTTTTCATGATAACGAACACAGAATATATAACAAAGATAAGAAAAAAAATGAAACAATTCACAACCTCACCCCCTTTCCCCCTCTCCATAATGGGGAGGGGAAAGAAGGGAAGCAGAAGCTTATTACCCGTCAGCGTTGCAAGGCCATCTTTTTGGTATCTATAATATTACCATTTACAATGAGGCTATAGGAATAGATGCCATTGCTCAGATTGTCGGGCGTAACATTCAACGTGCCATTCCCCATTTCACTTAATTGGATTGTCTTTACCGGGTTTCCATAGCTGTCATAAAATACTATGCTTGCACCCATCGTTCCTGCAGGCAGATAATAGTTTATTTTAGTACCTGAACTAAAAGGATTAGGCGAGTTTTGGTAGAGTACCGGGACATTGGTAGAGCTTAATCTAATATTTTGATCGGCTCCCGCTGAATTTGAATTTTTGTTGGAAGAGTTACCTGCGGCCGCACAGATCTCACTCACGCAACTTTGCATGTTTTTGAATACGTTGTGAAGACTGTCGATAGTGGAAAGCAGCCTATTATTTTTTGCATTTAGTTCCTGGGCAGCTTTTACAAGGGGTACTACAAAGTCATCATACCCTAAAGCATATAATTCGCCTGGAGTATTTGGCCTGGTTACGCCATTAAAATTATATCCGCAAGCCTGCGCCGCCGAATCCACTTGTTGGGCAATAAAACCGCTTTGGGTTATTTTTTCTACGTCATATTTCCCCGCCCAATTACCGGTATTATCTTTTATCCCCGTTAATTCATTCTCTTTATTTATATTATAATGAAACGTAACAGGTTTTATCTTTGTAATAAAAGCCAGGCCGGAAACATTTTCTTTTATACTGTCTTTTACACGTCTGTCACTCCAGGTAGAGATTCCTGGCCCTATATTATGTGACTCTATCACAGATGTAGAATTATTACCAAGATATATGTAATCTGAAGTTGGCCCAGACAGAGGACCGCTCGACAGATACCCTATCCACACACTATTATTTACATATGACCAGCTCGAACTTCCACCAGTTTGATATCCTAGGTAAGTATTAGCTTCTCCATAAGTATTGTCCCAACCCGCACTGTCGCCCAAAAATGTATTCCGGTTCCCGTCGCTATTATACCCTGCATTAGATCCTATTGCAGTGTTACTAACACCACTGGTATTGGTGTAAAGCGCCTGATATCCGGCAACAGTATTGTTAAATCCCTGGATATTGCTAAAAAGCGCCTGGTACCCGTTAGCAGTATTTTGGGTATATTGGGGTGTTCCTGTAGTGTTACTATAAAGCGCTCCTGCCCCAATGGCAGTATTGTACCCTGCTATTGTGTTATAACGCAGGGCCCAGATACCTACAGCCGTGTTATCAATGCCCGGTACTGAAGGCCCCCCCGTATTATTATCATAAAGGGCTGAATTGCCTATAGCAACATTATTAGTAGTTGTAACGCTGCCATAATTCTGGGAGTAGAGCGCACTGTCTCCTATCGCTGTATTTTGGTTCAGATTAGAGTTGGCAGCAAGGGCAAAAAACCCAAAAGCCGCATTCTCTGAACCAGGCGAAGTACTGATAATTGCTCCATATCCCCATGAAGCATTGTATGGACTGGTATAATCTATCCAGCCTGATTGCACACCATCTACTTTTATTTCAAGCGGATTAGCATCACTGGTGCCTATATAGTCTAAAGGGGGAGTAAGTCCGGTATTGCCACTGGTACCCCAGTAGTATTGTGCTTGACTTTTTCCTCCATATAATATTAATAAAAGAACTAAAAGAAATATATGTCTCTTATTATTGTTTTTTTGAGTTTTTTTTAAAAAACCTCCTATTTTGTAATGCATGGTATTTAATTTTAATAATTTATAATTATATCCTCACTCTATTTTCCCAATGTCTTTTATTTGGTTAAAGAGAGTATAAATGAAAATTGATTTATTTCTGTAACACCATTTTTTTAGTATCTATTATATTGCCGTTCACTATAAGGCTATAGGAATATATACCATTGCTCAAATTGTCGGGTGTAACATTCAAGGTTCCATTGCCCGTTTGGCTAAGCTGTAACGCTTTTATTTGGTCGCCATAGTTATCATAAAATATAATAGTTGCTCCCATAGTGCCTTCGGGCAGGTAATAATTTATTTTAGTGCCCGTGTTAAAAGGATTAGGCGTGTTTTGATAGAGCAAAGGAGCTTCGCCTGAATTTAGCGTGATATTTTGCTCTGTAGCGGGTAAACCTGTATTCTGGGCGGAGTTGTTACCTGTGGCTCCGCAAATTTGGTTCAGGCAGCTTTGCAGGCTTTTGAACCCGTTGCTAAGGCTATCTACAATGGAAACCAGGCTATCGTGCCTGGCATTTAATTCCTGCACAGCTTTCACAAGCGGCACCACGAAATCAGTATAGCCGATGCTATAAAGCCCATTGGGAGTTTTGGGCCTGTTTACACCATTGAAGTTATACCCGCATGCCCTCGCAGCCGAATCTACCTGCTGGGCAATAAAACCGCTTTGGGTTATTTTTTCCACATCGTATTTTCCTTTCCAATCAACACCATTATCTTTTACCCCTAGCAAGTCATTTTCTTTACGGAGGTTATAATGAAAAGTGACAGGTGTAATTTTGGTGATAAAGGCCAGGCCAGGAACATTTTCCTTTATGCTATCTTTTACCCTCCTGTCACTCCAGGTAGTGATACTGCTTACGTTGTATGACTGTATATGGGAGGTAGAGTTGTTGCCAAGATATATGTAATCAGCAGTTGCCCCCGATGGATCGCCTGATAGATAGCCTATCCAGACACTATTATTTACCGAAGTCCATGTGTTAGTGTATCCAGCCTGGTAGCCCAGGAAAGTATTGTATTCTCCGGTTCCGTTGTCCCAGCCTGCGCTATCGCCTAAAAATGTATTCCAGCTTTCACCGTCTCCGGCGCCTGCATCAAACCCAATAGCAGTGTTACTACTTCCGGTTTGATTGGCAAGAAGAGAATTGAGTCCCATACCAACATTATAATTTCCGGTACTATTTCTAAAAAGCGAGGTAACTCCGGTAGCAACATTGCCGGTGCCGCTATAATTGAACCCGAGTGCATTCGTTCCTACAGCCGTGTTGGCAGAGCCGGTGACGTTAGAAGAAAGAGAAGAAGCTCCCACGGCGGTATTTGTAACTCCGCTGTAGTTAACAACAAGCGCAAATGACCCTATGGCCGTATTATCGCCCCCCGAGTAATTATCAAGAAGGGCCTGGTAGCCCGCAGCAGTATTACCCCCCCCCGAGTAATTGGCATTGAGCGCCTGGTATCCGAGAGCAGTGTTATTTAAACCGCCTCCGACGTTAACGGCAGCAAGGGCTTGAAATCCGAAACTGGTATTACCAGGGCTGGTATAATCTATCCATCCGGCTTGATTGGCATATACTTGAATCTCAAATGGGTTAGCGTCTGTTGTGCCTAAAAAGTTTGTGGGTGGGGTAGCAAGTGTATTACCAGTTGTATTCCAGTATGGCTGAGCATTACTGTTTTGAGTAAACACGCCCCATAACATAACCGTTAAAAGAAAGATTAATTTTTTCATGACATTAAAAATTTATTGGTTAATAATCGGGCACAAAGCTATAGCGCCAAAAAAGCAAGTGCATCGACTATGTCGTGAAAAGCAAGTAATGTGTAATGAAAAGCAAGTTTTCTGTCGTGAAAGACAAGTTTTCTGTTTTCCAAAAACCCCGTTTTCGTACCCGCTTAGCTCTGAATTTTTAAATAAAACATCTTCCGGTAATTCCGGCCAAGCACCACCTGCTTATTATCCCAGCCGGGGAAAAGATTGTCAAGGGTGATGAAATCATATCGCCAGGAATGTACAGCGTCCAGAGACAGAAGGGCGAATTTATTCACCATTACAAGCTTAGGAGAATGATTCAGTAAGTCAGCAAAACTTATATTCATCAGGGTATATTCCCGTGTTTCGTTTTTAAGAAAGAGGAGCTTATTC
>JABDCH010000075.1 GCA_013288205.1 Bacteroidota bacterium
GCCTCTTTGAAAAGAGGTAGTTGGGAGCGTTTTAAAATTCGGCAGCATAACAGGGTAACATCATCCAGGTAGCCTCTCTTACCCTTATAAAACTTAAGTATATCTGCAATTTTGTCATTTATTTCTTTGGCAGACAGTCCTGAACTGGCATACGAAGTAAATGAATCAGTTAATTTATCGACACCGAACTCCTCATTTTTTTCATTTTCAAGTTCAGTGATGCCGTCTGTGTAGGCTAATATAGAGGCCGGAGTTGCGATGGTGATAATGCCCTCTTTCAGATTAGGTATTTCAGGAAGCATTCCCAGGGCTGTTCCACCCGATTTCAGAAGTGTTATGGTATTCTCCATAAAAAGCACAGGAGGATAATGCCCCGCATTGATGTAGTTCAATGTTTGATTAACACGGTTGAATTTGCCGATAAAAAAAGTGATGAAGCTTTCTCCTTTTGCCGTTTGCATCACATTCCGGTTAAGCCGGTTCACCAATTCGGTCAGCGAACTTGTTTGTTCAATCTGTGCGTGAAGGCTTGCCTGGAAATTACTCATCAGCAAAGCGGCCGCCACGCCTTTCCCAGAAACATCGGCAATGCAGAAAGCAAACTCGCTTTCATTTAACGGAATAAAATCGTAATAATCACCGCTTATTTCATGGAAAGGCAGGTAATAGGCCGATATATCAAGCTCGTCGGTATGTGGCAATATAGAAGGCACCAGGATAGACTGGATTTCCCTGGCCAGGTCGAGTTCATGCCTTAAAAGAACCTGGCGAATATTTTCTTTGGCTAATTTTTTATTCTCAATAGCTACTACCAGTATGTTGGTGAGCGTTTGTATATAGGGCAGGTGGTTGAATGGCGAATCTCCTCCTGTTTTTTCCGAATGAATTTCTTTCGAAAAATCTCCCAGGAAAAGATAAGCAAGCGGCTGTTCCTTGTGGTAAACCGGAATCACAATGTCTAACTCACAGCCCTGTAACCATGCATCCATGTCTACACGCGATATTTCTTTTAACCCTGAATAGCCTTTCGCACGCTCAATGGTAAATTCAAGATTATCCGGGTCAATACCAAAGCTTAGTATGCATCTCCAGTTTTCATCGTGGCTTAAAAGCATCAGCCGTCCTACCCCTAATTTGGTTTCAATAACCTCCCGGTAAATGTCTAAAAGCCCGCTGATAGAAGTATTCAGGTTAATATTTTTGGTAAGCTCGAATAAGGCATTCAGCTTTTCTTCCGATATATCCGGAGTGCGCTCATGCAACTTATTACTTGTTTCTGCTTTCATTTTTATGTGTTCGTGGCCGGGTGTAACAGGCTCCAGGCTTCGGGTTTATTACTGAACAAAACTTTTGTTTTTGCCCAGGTTTGTTTAAAGAGTTCCGAATTACGGTATATTTCCAGGTGCTCTTCTGATTTCCAGATGCTGTAGGTGAAGAAGAGGTTGGGCATATCGGCAGACGGAAGCAGGTCGAGCTTTAAACACCCTTCAAAATTGGCAATTTTATCGCGTGTGGAATTGAACAAGGCTAAAAAGGTATCAACCTTTGCCTGCTCGAATTCCATTTTAACGATGCGTACTATCATTAATAATCGCTTTTGGCTGATAGCTATTGGCTATCGGCTAACAGCTGATCTTATGATATTCAGCGCACCACCTGCTTTAAACCACTCTATCTGATTCTCGTTATAGCTCTGGTTTAATTTAATGGTATCGCCGCTGCCATCTTTATGATGAAGAACCATGCTCAATTGAACACCCGGTTTAAAGGTTGTCAGGCCGAGTATATCAATGCTGTCATCTTCCTGTATTTTATCATAGTCGGCTTTATCGGCAAAAGTTACAGCCAGCATACCTTGTTTCTTCAGGTTGGTTTCGTGGATACGTGCAAACGATTTCACCAGGATAACACGTACACCGAGGAAACGCGGTTCCATAGCAGCATGCTCGCGTGAACTGCCTTCGCCATAATTTTCGTCGCCTACTACCACTGTGCCAATGTGCTCAGCTTTGTAAGCCCTTTGCACAGCAGGAACAGAGCCATATTCGCCCGTTATTTCATTCTTTACAGAATCTGTTTTATTGTTGAAATTGTTCACTGCTCCAATCAGCATATTGTTCGATATGTTATCGAGGTGACCCCTATATTTGAGCCATGGGCCTGCCATAGAGATGTGATCTGTAGTACATTTACCTTTTACTTTTATGAGCAAACGTAAATTTTTCAGGTCAACACCTTCCCAAGCAGCGAATGGCGCCAGCAGTTGCAGGCGTTGTGATTCGGGGGATACCAGTACTTGTACCTGGCTGCCGTCTTTTGCAGGTTCTTGATATCCTCTGTCTTTTACATCAAATCCTTTTTCGGGTAGTTCGATACCAGTTGGTTCAGGCAGCTTTATACTCTCTCCTTTATCGTTAGTGAGTGAATCTTCCAATGGATTGAAGGTAAGATCACCCGCAATGGCAAGCGCAGTAACTAATTCAGGAGATGCTACAAATGCATGTGTATTCGGATTACCATCATTCCGTTTCGAAAAGTTCCGGTTGAATGAAGTAAGGATAGAGTTTTTCTTTTCAGGATTAGCTGTATGTCTTGCCCATTGGCCTATGCAAGGTCCGCAGGCATTGGCTAGTACAACGCCGCCTAATTTTTCAAACCATTGTAAATAACCATCACGGTCAACAGTGTAACGTACTTGCTCAGAACCGGGGGTAACGGTGTATTCCGATTTGGTTTTTAATCCGTGCTCCACGGCAAACTTAGCCAGCGATGCAGCCCTACCAATGTCTTCGTATGAAGAGTTGGTGCAGGAACCAATCAGTCCCACTTCCAGTTCCTGTGGCCAGCCGTTGTCTTTTACAGCTTGTGCAAATTTAGATATAGGCCATGCTAAATCAGGCGTGTATGGCCCGTTTACATGAGGTTCTAAGGTTGACAAATCAATTTCTATAACTTGATCGAAGTATTTTTTAGGGTCTTCGTATGCTTCATGGTCGCCCTTCAAATGTTCAGCAACGCTATCTGCTAATTCAGCCAAATCAGCCCTTCCGGTTGATTTCAAGTAGGCTGACATTTTTTTATCGTAGGTGAAGATAGAAGTAGTGGCTCCAATTTCCGCGCCCATGTTGCATATAGTGCCTTTACCTGTGCAAGAGATAGATTCCGCGCCCGGCCCGAAGTACTCCAGTATGCGGTCTGTTCCGCCTTTCACGGTAAGGATTCCGGCTACTTTCAATATTACGTCTTTTGGAGAAGTCCATCCACTTAATTTTCCGGTTAGCTTTACACCAATCAATTCAGGGAATTTCAATTCCCATGGCAAGCCGGCCATCACATCGCAGGCATCAGCTCCGCCTACGCCAATAGCAACCATTCCCAGGCCGCCTGCATTGGGTGTATGAGAATCTGTTCCAATCATCATTCCGCCGGGAAATGCATAGTTTTCCAATATTACCTGGTGTATGATTCCGGCTCCGGGTTTCCAGAAACCTATACCATATTTGTTAGATACAGACGAAAGAAAATCATACACTTCTTTATTCTTGGTAATAGCTGTTTCCAAGTCGGCTTTAGCGCCTACGTCGGCTTGTATGAGGTGATCGCAATGCACAGTGCTGGGCACAGCCACTTTGCTGCGTCCGGCTTGCATAAACTGCAACAGCGCCATTTGAGCGGTTGCATCTTGCATACCCACCCTGTCCGGTTGAAAATCGACATAGTCCGCACCACGCTTGTAAGCCGCTTTTGGCAGGCTATCGGTAAGGTGGCTATATAATATTTTTTCAGTGAAGGTAAGGGGGTGTCCAAGCAGTTTGCGGGCTGCTGCAATGCGTTCCGAAAGGTGTTGGTACACCTTTTTAATCATATCAATATCGTACGTCATAGGAAAGTTTGTTTTTGAGAAGACAAAGTTAGCAAAAAACAGAATTATGAACTATGAATTATGAACTATGAATTACGAATTCATTTTTCATACCCTTGCTTTTATGCAACAGTTTAAGGCATATTCGAAACTACTATTTTTGGCAATATATTCATTGGTTTACTGATTGTTATGAGGATAAAAATCGTTACTCCCAACTGTTGCATAAAACCGTTGCACTTTTTGCTCAGGCAAATGGGCTGTAAATGTGGGGCATTTGTATGGTAAATGCAGACAAATACCCAATGATTAATAAAATATATTTTTAATATATTTGAGTCCTTTATAGCGTTTGTTGGAAGGATTCACTTATAAAATATATGAAAAAAGTATTTCTATTAATTTCCATTTTTTTCTGCTTGGGTATTGGAACAAGTAGGGCACAATTAACCGACATGATTACTTTCCCAACCGGGTGGCCGTACGGCTCTTTAACGCTTACCCATAAATTGTATGGGATGACATCGGAAAGCGGCCTATACAGTAAAGGGGTCATTTTTTCTATTGATACGGATGCACATAACTATAAAACTCTTCATGATTTTGATAAAACAGATGGTGCGGGGCCTGGTGGCTCATTAACACTTTCAGGAACCAAATTCTTTGGAATGACAAATACCGGCGGCAAAAATGGACCGAACGGTGAAGGCGTTATTTTTACTATGGATACCAATGGAAACAATTACAAAGTTCTCTTCAACTTTTGTTGCACAAACGGTTATTTTCCGGAAGGAGATGTAACACTTACCGGAAGTAAATTGTACGGGATGGCACAAGACGGAGGAGCCCATTCCAGTGGAGTTATATTCGCTATGGATACTAATGGAAGCAATTATAAAATTCTCTTTAATTTTAATGATTCAATAGGCTCGGGGCCTGCAGGGGATTTGACACTTTCGGGTACTAAATTCTATGGGATGACTGAGAGCGGCGGAAAGGATTATAAAGGTGTTATTTTTTCGATAGATACCAATGGGCATAATTATAAAATTCTTCTTCAGTTTAATGATACAAACGGCGGATATCCATATAGTTCATTAACGCTTTTAGGCGACAAACTGTATGGAGGGGCATCTTATGGGGGCGCTTATAATGATGGCGTTATTTTCACGATAGATACCAATGGCAGCAACTATAGAATCATCCACAATTTTGACGGCGCAGATGGTTCAGATCCCTGGGGAGTGTTAAACCTTTCAGGAGGTGTACTATATGGGATGGCCGCAGGCGGCGGGACGTATGGCTATGGCGTTATTTACTCCATAGATACCAATGGAACCAACTACAGTGTTCTTTTCAATTTTAATGGTGGAGACGGTGGATCACCTCGTGGCGGCTTAACCATTTCCGGTGATGTGTTTTATGGATTGACCTACTATGGACCGGATGCCTATCACGGACTTGCCTTTAAATTCTATGATACTACTATGCATCTTTCAATAGTGGGAGTAAACGAAACATGCACCGGGGCAAATAACGGTTATGCAAGTACAAATGCGGGTGGAGGTTATACACCATACACCTATTCCTGGGCCCCTGTAGGCAAAAGCACTGATACCGTTACCGGCTTAAGTATAGGAACATATACCGTAACCGTTAAAGATATTCACGGACATATACAGACAGATTCTGTAACTATTAATCCACCGGCACCTTTAGTGGTTTTAGCAAATGCAGTATCCAATGTGCTTTGCAATGGAAATCTAACTGGCAAAGCATCGGCTAAAGTAAGCGGAGGCACATCTCCATATACCTATTCATGGGCTCCTACAGGCGGCAGTGGCTCTACAGCAAGCTATTTAAGTGCGGGCGTATATACAGTTACCGTTCACGATTCTTGCAGTAGTTCAGCATTGGCAACTGTTACTATTACCCAACCCAATGTGTTAAATGTTTCAGCAAACATTACTTCAAGTATTCTTTGCAATGGAGAAAGTAATGGCGTTATATCGGCTACCGTAAGCGGAGGCGCCAGTCCGTACACTTACTTATGGAGTAACAGTGACACATCTCCCAATATAACCGGATTAAGTGCCGGGACATATACATTGCAGGTAATCGATAATCATGAATGTACAGGTTCTGCAACCGCTACCATTACCCAACCCACTATATTGAGTCTTTCAGTCCAGATTACTGCCAATGAATTATGCAATGGAGAGGGAAATGGCAGTGCATCCTCAACGGTCAGTGGGGGAATATCGCCATATACCTATTTGTGGAATAACGGTGAAACTACTTCCGCCGCAAGCAACCTTTATATCGGGCTATATCAGTTGATCGTAACTGATAATAATGGATGTATAACTTCAGCAAGCATTACTATTACTCAACCACCTGCTATTACTATTATCCCTAATTCAACACCCGACACCGGAAACGGTAATGGCTCTGCCTGGGTTAATACAAGCGGGGGGACTACACCCTATACCTATTTATGGAGCCCGGGAGGGAGTACCACCGATTCGATTTTCGGGCAACTGGCAGGTAAGTATTGCTGCATGGTTACGGATGCCAATGGTTGTAAAGATAATGAGTGTGTTACTATTAATTCGGATGCCGGTATAAATAATCTTTTATCTAATTCGGATGGAATAACTGTTTACCCTAATCCGGGTAAGGGAGTGTTTATACTCCAGGCTAATAGCCAACAGCCAATAGCTAATAGCCATATTGAAATTTATAATGTACTGGGCGAAAAGGTATATTCTAACAATTATCAGCCAGTAGCTAATGGCTATCAGCTATCATTAAGTAATCAACCAAACGGAGTTTACTTTTATCGGGTAATTACTGGAAATGGAAATCTAGTAGGCGAGGGGAAACTTGTAATTGAAAAATAAAGAAAATACAATAGCAAACTTTTTTAAGTTTACCTTCATCTATTGTTTTTCCCTATGTTTGAATTATTAATTATCGCCTTCAAGTATGACTAAAAGAATATTGTGTCTCTTATTTTTCATCCCGATATCTATCGGGATTCATTTTTCGTTTTTCGCTTTTGTGAATGCACAAACCGGCACCTGGTCGGCGATGAAGAATTTGCCTCCTCACTCCAATTATGGGGTATGTCTATTGATGACCAATGGGACCGTAATTTGCCACAATCACACGGATGGAGGATATGGAAGAGGATGGGACAGGCTTACACCGGATATACACGGCAGTTACATTAATGGCACCTGGGATACTATTGCACCTATGCACCAGGACCGCTTATTTTTTTCATCGCAGGTATTGCCCAATGGCCAGGTTTATGTGGCCGGAGGTGAATATGGAGCCGGAACGAGTGCAGGTGAAATATATGACCCGGTAGCTAACACCTGGACGATGTGTGGCACTATACCGAAGAAATGGAAAATTTACGACGGCAACTCCGAAATTCTTTATGATGGAACCATATTGGAGGGCCCTCAAATTGGAGCCACCCCATCTTATGATTGCTTAATATATAATCCAAGTACCAATTTATATACTTCTGCTCCATCCTCCTTTTATAATCACGACGAGGCCGAATGGCTCAAATTGCCCGATAGCAGTGTTCTTTTTGTAGGTATTACCACTCCCTATTCTAACCGTTATATTCCGCAGACCGGCAGATGGGTTCAGGATGATACCTTGCCCGGCAATCTTTACGACAAGTATGGCGAAGAAGCAGGTTGCGCTTTAATGTTGCCGAATGGCAAGGCTGTTTTCTTCGGGGCTACTCCATACAATGCGATATATACTCCTTCCGGAGATACTAATCCGGGAACATGGGCTTCGACAGATAGTTTTCCGGTTATTAACGGAACGTACGTAGGCCAGCCTGATGCCTCGGGAGCTATGATGGTGAATGGGCATATTCTGCTTGCTGTTTCACCCATCGGTACCAGTGCAAATGATGAATTTCTTTCCCCGGCTTACTTTTTGGAATATGATTACACTATCGGTCAATTTACCCAGGTAATGAGTACTATACCCGGACAGGGAGGTGATTCCATAGGGAAGGAACCCTGTTACCGGACACAAATGCTGGATCTTCCTGACGGGAATGTGCTGGTTTCAATAAGCCAGACAGGAGGAGTCAAAAATCAATACTATTTTTATACTCCGGGCGGTTCACCCATACCGCAAGGCAAACCAACCCTCGACAGTATCATTTTTGACAGTTGCGGGGTTTATAAAATCACTGGTAAATTATTTAATGGTATTTCAGAAGGAGCGGCTTATGGCGATGACTGGCAGATGTCGACCAATTGGCCCCTTGTACGCCTTATAAATGGACCTAATGTGTATTACGCCAAAACCACCAACTGGAACAGGATAGGCGCTGTGCAAACCGGCAACCTGGAAGATACTGCCTATTTTATGCTTCCCTCTATGCCCGGCGGAACTTATTCCGTGGAAGTAGTAGTAAATGGCTTTGCTTCTAAGCCCGTATCTTTTAATACGTTTGGAGTATACGTATCATCCCAGACTAATATCGTTTGTAATGGAGTTAGTAGTGGCAGCGCCACTGCAATTGCCGCAAATGGTAATCCTCCCTACACGTATTTATGGTCTCCAAACGGGGGAACCAATGCAACTGCGTCTAATCTTAGTGCGGGAACATACACTGTTACAGCATTCAATAATGGAGGGGGGTGCCCGGTTTCAGCGTATGTTACCATATCACAACCTCCTGTATTAAGGGCTTCAACCATTTTTGCTATCAGTTGCACTGCCGCGAATGATGCAAGAGCAGCGGTTAATGCATCCGGCGGAACCACTCCGTATACATATAGCTGGAGCGGGGGAAAGGGAACCAATGCCACCATTACAGGGCTGAGCATAGGAACCTATACGGTGACTGCTACCGATATTTGTGGCGATACGGCAATCGCTTTCGTAAATATAAATGCGCTTTTTCCCTTGAATGTTGCTATCGATTCAGTTACCAACCTTAAGTGCCATGGGGACAGCAGCGGCAATGCAATAGCCGAAACAGGTGGCGGAGCGCCTCCATATACCTTTAAATGGAGCAGCGGCGCGACTAATACCATAGCGAGGGGGCTTAAAGCGGGCATTTACATAATAACTGTTTCAGATTCCTGTGGCAATTCCGCAACTGCTTTTGCAACTATAACCCAACCCAGCCCTATTACTATTGTAACAAATTCCGTACCAACCGCTCAGGCAAGTTGCATTGGCTCTGCATGGGTTAATGTAAGCGGAGGAAATTCCCCTTATACCTATTTATGGACCGATGGAAAAGGTATTAAAGATTCTATTTCCAAACTGTGCCAGGGAAGATATTGTTGCAAGGTTACCGATGCCAATGGTTGTATCGACAGCGCTTGCATCACTATTACTTCAACGGCAGGGATAGATAATATAGCACCTAATTCAAGCGGGGTAGTTATTTACCCGAATCCAAATAATGGTGTGTTTACACTCCAGGCTAATAGCCAACAGCTAATAGCCAATAGCCATATTGAAATTTATAATGTATTGGGCGAAAAAGTATATTCTAATTATCAAATCACCAAACTATCAAATTATCAAATAAACTTAAGCGGTCAACCCAACGGAGTGTACCTGTATCGCGTTATTACTGAAAACGGCGATTTAATAGGCGAGGGGAAACTGGCAATTGAAAAATGAAAGTCTAATAAACTTTTTTAGGTTTGCCCGAATTTCCTGTCTTTTCCTTATATTTGAATTATAATCATCCCCGATGAAGAAAAGAATATCAGCTTTTTTACTAGTAACCATAAGCTGTCAGCTAATAGCTATCAGCTCTTTGTTGGCCCAAACCGGCACCTGGACAGCCTTGAAAAATTTGCCTCCGCACGCAAACAATGGGGTGTGTTTATTAATGACCGATGGAAGCGTGATTTGCAAAAGCACATCGGGTCCTGGTAATGGAACCGGGTGGGACAGGCTTAGGCCCGATGCACACGGTAGTTATATCAATGGTACCTGGGATACGATTCACCCGATGAATTACGATCGTTTGTTTTTTTCTACGCAAGTGTTGCCAAGCGGAAAAGTATATGTAGCCGGTGGCGAGTATGGGCCGGGTGGTACGCGCGGAGAAGTATATGACCCGGTAACCAACACCTGGACAAAGTGCGACACCATCCCAAAAGGCTGGAACATTTATGATGGCAATTCTGAAATTCTATATAATGGCACCGTACTCGAAGGCCCGCAGATAGGTTCCTATAACTCGTATAATATTTTGTTATGGTCTCCGATCACATACAAGTATACCGTAGGCCCGCTGAGCAATTATAACCACGATGAAGCGGAATGGATAAAGCTGCCCGATAGCACCGTGTTGTTTGTAGGCAGATCGAACACAGGTACCTCGCGTTATAGCCCTCAAACGGGCACTTGGGCTTTTGATGCCAGCACGCCCGGCCAGATATACGACCCATTTGGACAAGAGGCAGGCTGCGCCCTGATGCTTCCTAACGGCAAAGCCATTTTTTTCGGAGCAACACCTTATAACTGCATATATACCCCTTCAGGAAAGCATAACGTACAGGGTAGTTGGATATCGGCTGATAGCTTCCCGAAAATAAACGGGACCTACTTGGGGCAAACAGATGCTTCGGGAGCTATGATGGTGAACGGACATATTTTGCTGGCCGCTTCGCCCATCGGAACAGGTCCTAATAATGAATTTAATAGCCCTGCTTACTTTTTAGAGTACGATTATACAACCGGTAAATTTACCCAGGTGAAAGCAAAGATACCCGGCCAGGGTGGCGACTCCGTTTCCTATATAGCAGCTTATCAAACCCAGATGCTCGACCTGCCTGATGGCAATGTGCTTGTTTCCATAAGCCAAACCGATACCGTGGTTGACCAATATTATATTTACACTCCTGCCGGCTCTCCTATTCCGCAGGGGAAACCTACTATCAACAACGTTATTCCATTAAGCTGTACATCTTATAAAATAACAGGTAAATTGTTTAACGGTATTTCGGAAGGCGCCGCCTATGGCGATGATTGGCAGATGTCGACCAATTATCCGATTGTGCGACTTACCAACGGAACCAATGTATATTATGCTAAAACCAGCAATTGGAACAGGATAGGCGCTGTGCAAACAGATAGTTTGGAAGATACTGCTTATTTTACTATTCCTGCTATCCCCAACGGAACCTACTCATTGGTAGTGGCGGTAAATGGCTTTGCCTCGAACCCGGTATTGTTTACCACATTTGGTGTGTCAGTAACGGCACAAAATATTTTATGCAATGGAGAAAACAATGGCAGTGCAACAGCGCTTGGCACCAATGGTGTTTCACCTTACACCTATGTATGGAATCCTGCCGGGCAAACCACGGCATCCATATCAGGGCTAAGTGCCGGGGTATATACGGTTACAGTAACGCCTAATGGCGGAGGTTGTTCTGCTTCGGCAACCGTAACCATTACCCAGCCCACCGCATTAACAGGTACAATGAGTGCCCCCAATAATGTTCCATGCTATGGAGAAACCGGAAGCGACATGGTTATTGCAGGAGGCGGAACGTCACCCTACACTTATTCATGGGCGCAATCGGGCGGAACCAATGCAACGGGAACTGGCCTTACGGCAGGATCATACACCGTAACTATAAGCGACCATAATGGATGTACCACAACTGCGATAACAACCATTACCCAACCACAACCACTTACTGCAACCGTAGTAGCCAACAATATATTATGCAATGGAGGAACCGGAAGCGCCACAGCTACTGCAGGAGGTGGAACGTCACCTTATAATTATTTGTGGACACCTGCAGGTGGAACCAATGCTACCGGAACTGGCCTTACTGCAGGAGCCTACACGGTAACCGTAAGCGACCAGAATGGATGCACTGCTACCGCTACCGTTACACTTACTCAACCCACAGCGCTTACTGCTATAGGAGATGGAAATGCCATCGGAACGGGCTGGGTTGATGTAAGCGGAG
>JABDCH010000076.1 GCA_013288205.1 Bacteroidota bacterium
AATGCGGGGTTCTGCAAAATCTTTCTGGGCACTTACTACAAATGGGAGACTTACACTTACAATTTCCTTTCCACCGTCAATTTCTCTTTCCAAGGTGGCAGTTGTTCCACTTACATCCAGTTTAGTGGCAATAGCAACTGAAGAAAGTTCAAGAAGCTCTGCTATCATGGGCATAACCTGCGCTCCATTGTAATCGATTGATTCTCTTCCGCCGAAAATAATATCATACTTTTCGTTTTTTGCAACGGCAGCAATTTCCTCTGCTACAAATAGAGCATCGGTGGGCTCGGCATTAATGCGGATAGCATCATCGGCACCAATGGCAAGAGCTTTGCGCAAAGTCGGTTCAGTGCTTGCGGCACCTACATTAATAACTGTGACCGTGCCTCCTAACGATTCTTTCAGTTCAAGCGCACGCGTAAGCGCCATTTCATCGTAAGGGTTGATAATAAACTGTACTCCGGCCGTATTAAAAGCCTTTCCATCGGGGGAAAAGGTAATTTTGGTAGTGGTATCGGGCACATGGCTTATGCAGACTAAAAACTTCATGGAAAATTTTTAAATTGTGTGAAGACAAAAATAGTTAAAAAAGGGATTGGCAACGGCTATAAATTAAGTATGGCAAGTGATGTTCATTTTACAGTTCCTCACTTACCATACACAATTTTATCAGCAGTTAGTTTATTGACGCTGTAGGTTCTTCAATAATCCAAGTTTATCCAGGTTATCAAGCTGAGACTGGAAGTCTTTCTCCAATGCACCACGCTTGTATATGCGTGAATAGTTATAAAGGTCTTCCACAATAAGTTGGAAATCCTGGGTCATTTCAGAATAGTAGTTGGCATTAACTCCTGTAAGGGTATTGTAATAGATTAAATCCTTCTTATTACAAGTAAATAATTTCTCAGCCAAGGTATCGCCTTTGGCAGAATCGCCTGCCTGATAATAATCTCTTTCCATCATCATAACAGAACCATCATACGGGCAACTTTTTTCTGATATGGAATCCAGGCAGAGATTTAGCACTTTGGTAGCCGAATCTTTTTTGTTCTCAGCTATTAATGCATCAGCCAGCATACCCGATACCTGTCTCATTTCTGAAGCCATGCGGCGTACGTTTTCATCGAGGTAAATGCCTAAACCCATGTTACCCCATCTGAACTTGGTCATCATATTGGTATACATCTGGTCAACACCTATCCGTGGATTATCACGAGCATTTGGGTTCCTGTTTTTTATTGGGGTAAGCACAAATACCATTCCATCTAATTGGAAGTACCTGTCAAGCCCTATAAAGGAGTTACCCGAAGTAGCGGAAAAACAAAGAGGTCTTTTCCAATCATTATGGGCAATAGCATCAAGCACCATTAGAGTATTACGCTGTATGCCACCGCCGCCGGGCAAATCCCATTGAATTTCGGACGGGATACTATCGTAAAGGCTTTTATCTACAAGTCCGTTCTTTATTACCTCGTCTTTATCTACCGGGATTTTAAATTTCCGGGTTGGCAGATAGTTTTCCATTTGTTGATTAGACATTTGACCCTTATCTGCATCATTATTACTTTTTATAAAGTCAATTACAGAGGCGAGGTCAACATACTGTCCTAGTTTATGAAGGCGTCCTGCAGGGTTATCATAATATGGAACATAATCACGAGTGCCATCTTTATATTGATCGTGGGTGAGCGAAAAAGGCATACGATCAGACGTATAGGCCTTATGGTTCATTTGATCAACATAATAACTCATTCCCAAAAGCTCCAGGTTACATACCCTCACATCCGTACGGATGCCTTCCACTTCCTGGGCATACCAAAGAGGAAAGGTATCATTATCTCCATCAGCAAATAATATGGCATTTGGGGGGCACGATTCCAGGTAGTCTATCGCAAAATCCCTGGTCGTTGTGCGTTTTGAACGGTCATGATCGTCCCATTCGGCATGTGCCATCAGGGCAGGGCATATAAGACAAACTGCAGTTGTCGCAATAGCCATTAATTTTCTAAGGCTCTCATCAGATCCCAGGTTTTCGGAAATGAGTTCAAATAAGCCCAATACACCCATCCCAATCCAAATAGAAAAGGCAAAAAATGAACCCACATAGGAGTAGTCTCTTTCCCTTGGTTCGTAAGGCTTTTGATTCAAGAAGAGAATGATTGCAATTCCTGTAAAGAAAAACAGAACCAATATAATATTAAACCGTTGGCGATCTTTTCTTGCCATGTAAAAGAATCCGAATAGGCCCAGCAAAAAAGGAATTCCATACATGACGTTACGCGCCCTGTTTTTACCCAATTCATCAGGCATATTTTCTTGCGGAGCCCTTAATCCATCAATAAATGGAATGCCTGTAATCCAGTTGCCATGCAGATTATCCTGCGGATCGAGACCTTGCAGGTCATTTTGCCTTCCGCAGAAATTCCATAATAAATAACGGAAATACATAAACCCTAATTGATACCGGAAGAAATAGGATAAGTTATTCTGTACGAATTTAGGACGGTCAATTACTTGTCGGTTGCCTTCCGCATCAGTGTAGGGTATCTTATCAAATTCTGTTCCACCCCAGTTTCTATAGCCACGCGGGTGGCCTTCACTCGGATCCCATTCACGTGCAAATAATCCGCAAAATTCGGGTGCATATTTACCCGATTCACTTTCATAGCTGACTACATACTTTCCTTTCTTTTCATCTTTTACATACACAGGGCCATCATCATTGTATCCGATTATTGGAGCTGTGTAATAAGGGCCATATAATACCGGGAAATCTCCATATTGTTTACGGTCTAAATAATCCTTTAATGTTACGGTATTGGTTGGTGCGCCTTCATTCAATGGCGGATCGGCATTTGAACGAACTACAAGCATTACATAGGTACTATAGCCCAACACCAATACGGCAATAGCCATAAAGGCCGTATGCGTTCCTGCTTTGCTTTTTCTCTTTGCATAACTGAGCCCCCAGATAATTAAAGCTGTTATAGTTAAGCCATAAATAAGTGCCCCGCTGCTAAACGGTAGCCCAATGGAATTCACAAAGAAAATTTCAAAACTGGTAACTATCGCAATTAAACCGGGGATTACAAAAAACTTTACAAGCCCGAGTAATATAACAGCTGCAATTGATGAGGCAAGCAGTTTTTGTTTAGCATCATTTTTTGTAAAGATTTTTAATAATGCCAAAGCCCATTTCGGAGTAGAGCTGTTTTGATGTTCCCTGTAGAAATACAAGAAAACAATAGCTGGAATTACCAGTATACAAAGCATGTGAACACCTATAGACAGGCCTACTAAAAAGCTAATGAAGATAACCCAGCGTTCAGGTTCCAACGACCTTGCCATTTTAGTAGCGCACCAAAACATGAGTGTGGTCGAGAAAAGAGAGGCAGACCAAACCGAGGCTTCGACAGCGGAAAACCAAAATGAATCGGCGAATATAAAACTAACAGCTCCTATAAATGCACTCCCGAAAACAGCATACATGGAAGCTTCTGTAAGGGGCCCTTTTGTAGTCATTACCTTTTTGGCAAAATAGCTGGTAGACCAAAATAAAAATAATATGGTAAAGGAACTTAGCACCGCACAACTCCGGTTTACAATAAGCGCTACCTTATGTACATTGCCAAAGGCCAGTAATGATACTAAATGCTGGTATAATTGCAAAAAAGGTTCGCCTGGTGGGTGCCCTATCTCCATTTTATAATAAACGGCAAGGTTTTCGCTACAATCCCAAAAACTGGCTGTAGGCTCCACGGTGCTCCAATAAACAAATACTGCTATAAAAAATACACACCATCCTATAATGGTATTTAGCCTGGAATATTTTTGATCAATGAGTGAATCTGTGCCGTTTGGCATTGTTTTTAAGGAATTAGTTAGTCGGGTGGCGAAGATAAATAATAATTCTTTACTACAGTTTAGTGTTTTATTTAAGCTTGAATTGAGCTTGAGGGAAAAACAGATTTCGATGCAATGGTTGTGAAAGTTTAAAAAAAGTTAAAAATGAAGGAAGGATGATTTTTCATATAATATTTGTACATAGTTTTGCACCCGAATTATAAATCCGACCTAGGTGAAAAGATCTTGCAGTTTGTTTTTAATTCTATTTTCTCTCCTTTTCCTTAGGAATATAGCAGACGCTGCTCATGCTGATAAATTATTGCAATCGCTGCATGCAAATGTCACACATCATAAAGATATCCATGCTTTGCCGAAAGCAAGCATGGAAAATAAGAAACCAGTTAAAGGTTACACTGCTATCCTTTTCCGTTTGGGAATTGAAGGGAAAAGTATTGGTATACCATACAAAGCTCATCTAGGAACATTACTTACCGGCGAACACCTCAACAATAACACAATAAATACTGCCTGGTTAAAACATGTATTGTCCTTTTCCGGTTCTATAGTAATGCAACAGGAATTCCGTTCGACATTCTCTTCCCATGCACCTCCTGCACTTTGTTAGTGTATAGAGGCTTTTCCTATTCCACATACCACCTCTGTACATTTTAGGAATTGTTGTAAACAGTTAAGTTCTATTTACATGTTCCACCCAACCTGTTTTTATATTCATGCCATTGCAGTAAAGGACTGTTGTGGCGCGATATAACAAGTGTTATGTACCTAATTTAATATTCGTTTAATTGATTTGTCATGAATAAACAAAAGTTTCAATCCCTGACTGTTATCTCTATAATCACTATCGGCATGGCCGGATGCAGTGGGTTTTCCAAAATGTCGAAAGATGCCGATAAAGTTCATTATGCTGCTTCCCCAAACCCGATGCAGGATAATGATGATAGTGTCGCTATTAATATAGCAGTAAAATATCCTGAAAAATATTTTCCCAAGAAAGCAATTGTAACCGTAGTGCCCACACTGAGGTTTTCCGACGGAACGGAATATCCTCTTAAATCGGAAACACTCCTGGGAGAAAAAGCTGCTGGTACTGGTATAAAAATACATTATGCCCAGGGTGGCGATTTCAATTATACAACCAAAGTGCCTTATGTCCCCGGTATGAAAAAAGATGAGTTGTATTTATATGCTACGCTGGAGAATACTAAGAAAAAGTTTCCACCTATGAAACTTGCAGACGGTACGATAACTACAGCTAAGCTATTGCAAAGCGATGATAAGGTTATATTAGGAAAAGATAATTTCAGTAAAACCATCCCCGAACGCGATACAACACATATATATTATGTAATTAGCCAGTCGTATGTGCGAGGTGCAGAAATGCATAATAAGGAAATGAAAAAAATGAAGGAGTTTATCAAAACAGGAATAAAGGATGGGTATGCATTTAATAACGTAAGTATTGCCGCCTATGCGTCGCCTGATGGAGAGACCCAGTTCAATGACCATTTAGCCGATGACCGGGCAAAAACGGCCATTAAAGCCATGCGTGGATTATTTAGAGAGATGAACTCCAGGAAATGCAATACCAAATTTGGCACCGAAGAATCATTTTATAAGGTTGGAGCAACCGGCATGGATTGGGATGGATTTAAAACTCGTGTGGAGGAGTCGAAAATTAAAGATAAGGCTCTTATTTTAAGAGTATTATCAATGTACAACGACCATGACCAGCGGATGAAAGAAATAAAAGCTCTTTCCCTTACATATAAGGAACTGGCAGAGTCGGTACTTCCAAAGCTGAGAAGAGCAATTATTGTACTAGATGCTGAAAAGAAAAGCCCGACAGATGAACAGATTAAATCGCTGGCGACTTCTGATCCTGCAAGTCTTACTGAGGAAGAATTATTGTATGCCGCCACACTCACCAACGACCTTAATAGGAAACTGGATATTTATAAAACAACTGCAAAACAATATCCAAATGACTGGCGATGCGCCAATAATATAGGCTATGTCGAGGTGATACAGAACAACCTGGCCGATGCTAAAATACAATTTAAAAAGGCTGGTCAGTTGTCAACTAATAACCCCGTTGTACAAAATAACCTCGGGGTAATAGCTCATCTGAATGGAAATCGAAACGAGGCCTTGCAATATTATAAAAACGCATCCTCTGCCGGACCTGATGTGGCTTACAATATGGGTATTATTGACATTCAAACGGGGAATTACCCTGATGCCGTTTCGAATATGAGTTCATTTAATACGTTCAATACAACGCTTGCTAAAGTGCTGAACAACGACCCTGAAGGAGCTAAATCAACCCTAGATGCTTCGAGCAATAACAGTGCAATTACTTATTATTTGAAAGCCATTATTGCAGCCCGTACGGGTAATAAATCCGAAATGATGAATGATTTAAAAACCGCATTGGCTAAAGATCCATCTCTAAAAGCACAACTTAAAACAGATTGTGAGTTTATAAAATACAGTAATGATGCGGACTTTAAATCATTGATGAATTAAAAAAATAATTGCTACCGAGTAATCTGGACTAAAGATTACCTGCTTCACCTAGTATAAATATTTAAATATTAAATTATGAACAGACTAATATATATCCCTGCTTTTGCCATTGTTATGGCTGCATGCACGGATAATTCAAAACAAGTGCAACAGCTCCAGGCTTTGCATTTACAAGACTCGGTATTAACAAGACAAGCCCAACAAAAGGATTCTGCTATTACTTCATATGTAAAAACATTGGATGAGATTCAGAATAATATTGACAGCATCAAATCGAAAGAAAAGATTGTAACTCTTGCTGGAAAGAATGGAGAACCACCTCATTCCGTAGTAGATGATATAAAAGCGTTAGATGCAAGGGTGGTAAGAGAAAACCGAAGGATTTACCTGTTGGAAGGGAAACTAAAGAAAGAAGATAAAAAGGATTACGATCTTCAAAAAGTGATTAAACACCTTACCGCAGAATTAGCTGAAAAAGATGCGCAAATAGCTGATTTACAAACCAAGCTTGCTGAAAGCAATGCTTCGTTGAAGACTGTAAACCAGCAGTTTGATGATAGCATTTCAGTTATACATAAACAACGAGAGGAGATTGATGCCATGCGCTCGGCCATAAATACCGTTTACTATGCAATTGGTACTGAAAAAGAGTTGAAAAAGGAAGGGCTTGTCACTAAAGAAGGTAAGGTTATTGGGCTTGGTGGCGCTACTGAACTGGAAGCTGGCTTGACTACCGACCATTTTACACAGGCAGATATGACCAAACTGAATGCCATTCCTATAAACGGTAAGCTGGAAAAATTGGTTACCAATCATCCTGCAAGCTCATATAATGTATCGGGTGACACTTTGCACATTACCAACCCTGCAAGTTTCTGGAATCAGTCGAAATATTTGGTCATCGTAATAAAATAGTTGGTAGGACACGTAGTGATTAAAGGGGGAGTTATATAATCAGGGGATATATTCTCTCCCTATCACTCGTGTTTTTTGCCTATATACCTTATTTTCAATCATTTGATTAAAGTTACGTTCCATACGCAACCACTTCTTTATCTTTATCGTCTATATAAGAGACAAAGCATAATTCCTTGGAGTTACCAGATAAAGAATTAATAAAAGGCTGCCTGGAAGGCTCCCCTCTATTTCAGCGCATGCTCTATAAGCGGTTTGCGGCCAAAATGCTCTTTGTTTGCTGCCGCTACACAGCCAATAAAGAAGAAGCCGAAGATATTTTGCAGGAGGGATTTATTTCGGTATTTGATAAATTATCTCAATTTAAAGGAGAAGGTTCTTTTGAAGGTTGGATACGCCGGATTATGGTAAATAAAGCTATTGAACACTACCGGAAGACCTCCAAAATTTTTCCTTTGCTTGATATAGAAAATGTACAACATGAATTAGTAGATACAAATGATGTCCGAAGCAATATTGCATCGGAGGAATTGATGGAAATGATACAAAGTCTTCCCCCCATGTATAAAATGGTGTTTAATCTATATATTTTTGAGGAGATGAACCATAAGGAAATAGCAGAAAAATTGGGCATTGTGGAAGGCACCTCCAAATCGAATTTATTTCATGCACGCATGTTATTAAGGAAGAAATTGAATCACAGTTTAATAGCAGCTAAAAAACGAGACTACCATGAGCGACAATTATAAAGACCAGGATATTGAAAAACTAATTTTCGGAGGAGCCCTGGCATCGGGTTCTATAGAACCTTCGGAGGGGTTTTGGAATAAGGCGTATGAAGATATACTTCAACGGGAAGGCAGCCTTAGCAGGAAACGGGTTTTAAGGTGGAAAACAGGCTTTTATGCAATGGCAGCAATAGCGCTGCTGATGGTGTGGTATGGCGTTTCTATGCGTAATGAGGTAAATGACATAAAACAACAGGTGAATACGCTTTCAAGTTCTTCAACCATCATGAACCAAAATATAACCCTTAAAGAAGCAGCCAAAACAATTGAAAACTCATCCTCAGCCACAAAGAATACTTCTACTAAAGAAGAAATTAGCCATATTACGGTTACTAATTCAAAGTCACCATTAAAACCTGAGAATAACTTGGTAACATCGTACAATAAAAGAACATGGCTCGCAACCCAAAAACAAAATAGCAAAGCAAATCTTACTATAATTACTAATAGCGGTTTATCTCAAACAGAAAACTCCAACATTGCAGTAACTAAGGAAAATAATGACGGTAATAAAACCATCTCCATTCCGGGTAATAATTCCCAGCAAGCTCCTGCCAGCAATGCATTGCCAACAAACTCCCCTTCTACACCAACTGCATCTATACAAAATGACAATACGCCGGTTATTAATAAGAAGCTGGATTCTGCGACAGCAAATTCAGTTGTAGATACGGTGAACTCAACTTTTACAGTTAAGAAACCGGTTACTTTAGCCGGGATACTATCTAAAATATCAGTTTCTGCATTCTATGCTCCGGGAATAACAGATGATTTTCTGAGTACAAAAAATAATGACCCTACTAACGCTATTACGGCCGACGAATTGAAAACCCACCAGGATGGTGATGGTACTATGGCCATTGGACTTCGAGTATCATACGACATTTCCGACAAGTGGACCATACAAACGGGGTGCTACTATAGTAAATATTCCTATAATATAAACCCCACTGTTATTTATGCGCAACAGCAGGAAAATGGACAGGTTGGCTATGCTATAAACACCAGTTCAGGTACTGATTTTATTCCTAATTCATCCGTACCCGCTCACTTGGGCGACAGTATACAGGTACGAGGTAATTCCTCCCGTGGATATATAAGTATTCCGCTGCAGGTTAAATATAAATTTTGGGCCGGAACCAGGTTAAGTTTCTATGTTGATGCAGGATTCTCTGTAAATATGGCCAATTACGAGCAAACATCATTGCATTGGGAAAATACCGCTTTTCAGGAAGGAGATGTATCTATAAACGACATCTATGGATTAAACTCCATTCAATATTCCTATAACCTGGGTTTTGGCGCCGCTTACCTGGTAAGGCGAGGCTTGTCTGTATATACAGAACCCTTTGTCAATGGAGCCGTAACATCTATCAATAAAAATACGCCTGTAATCATTTACCCCTATTTCTTTGGATGGTCATTCGGGCTAACATATCACTTCTGATAAATTCTTGAATTAAAATATTTTTTTTCTTATACCGATAGATGTATTGTTTTTCGTAGAAATGAACATAGCCGTTTATTTCAATATTCTGCAAATAATTTTTTCTGCATACAACCCTCCTCTTCGGGTTCCCGTCTTTATTTACAAAGACGAGATAATTCCATTATGCCATTAAGTAATAAAAAGTGCCTTTTCCTGGTACAGGGTGAAGGCCGGGGACATATGATGCAGTCTATTTCCATGAAGCAATTAGTGGAAAATGCCGGGATGAATGTCTTAGGGGTTTTAATAGGCAAAAGCAACCGAAGGGAAATACCTTCCTTTTATTATGAAAGGATGGATACTTCTGTTATCCCCATTGAAAGCCCCAATATGGCTACTGATAAAAATGCAAAAGCCATAAAAGCGCTCCCTTCTTTGTTTAATGTGATTAGTAAACTACCTCAATTCTTTCGCAGTTTACTAATAATTCACCGGGAAATAAAAAAACATAAGCCAGATGTGATTATTAATTTTTATGAGCCATTGGCAGGCTTATATTATTTGTTCTTTCGCCCTAAAATACCTATGATATGCATTGGGCATCACTATATGTTCAATCATCCTGAGTACACTATGCCAGAAGGACATTTTTTTGCAAGCCTCGGATTAAAATTATGGACAGGTTTAATATCTATTGGTGCAAAGAAAAAATTGGCGCTTTCCTTCTATCCATTTGACGATTGCAAGGATAAATCAATCTATATCATTCCGCCTCTGTTACGAAGAGAGGTTCAGAATCAGGATACTACAAATGGTAGCTACCTGCTTGTTTACCTCCTGAACAGCGGTTACATGGAAGATATTATACACTGGCATAGCCAGAACCTGCAAGTAAAATTACATTGCTTTGTAGATAATAAAGATATTGTCGACTATTATGAATACGATTCAACCCTGGTATTTCATCAACTAAATGACAAAAAATTCCTTGAAATGATGGCCAACTCAAAAGGATTAGTAAGCACCTCTGGTTTTGAATCGGTGTGTGAAGCCATGTATTTGGGTAAGCCTGTGTTTATGGTACCGGTGGAAGGACACTACGAACAATTTTGCAATTCGCGGGATGCTGCCGGAGCCGGAGCCGGACTATATGATACATCTTTTAAGATAGATAAATTCCTCACGTATTTATCCGGTTCTTATAGTGAGAACGAAGAGTTTCGTGAGTGGGTAAAAAAATCGGAGATTACTATATTAAAACACATCCATAATGTGGTACATGAAGATAATAATGTACGGCAACTGCGCCCATATAATGTTCTTAATAAAAAAATAGCATACCCTTCTTAATGTATCCTTGCAGAAAATGGGATTAGAGGAATTAGATCATATTATCAGGGAATATGGATATGTAGCCATTTTCCTTTTTGTTTTTCTTCAGGAAATAGGTGTTCCTAATCCATTAACTAATGAGCTTGTACTTCTTTTTTCAGGTTACCTGGCATATTTGGGCGTTTTAAATACTCTAAAAGTGTTTTTTGTTGCTGTTTCTGCAGATTTTATCGGTACAAGTATATTATACTTTATCTTTTATTTAGTAAGCAGGCAATACATATTTAAGTGTCCGCCAAGAGTGCTGACAAAATTCATACGGAAACTTAAAAAATTAAAACAACGTATTAACAATAGAAACGTGTGGACGATATTTTTGGGGAGACTTACACCTTTTTTACGCGGGTATATATCGGTAGCGGCAGGCATATTGCAAATAAAACCACGGGCTTTTTTGACAACCGTACTCTTGTCTGCCATAACCTGGAGTGGAGGCCTTGTGTTGGTAGGTAAAACACTTGGCCCATATTGGAACGAGGTAATACAGAAAATTGGTATTGTTCAATTTATTATGCTGCTTGCTATATTAATAGTAATATCAGCATTTGCCGGAAAATATATTACACGTAAAGAATTTAGTAAAGATTAATTAAGGACCTAAATTGATGTTATATTGCTATAAAAGAAACAGAACCATGAAAAAAGAAATACTGTTCATTATTACCCTTACAATTCTTTTTCATACCGTTGAAACTTTAAAAGCTCAGGATACAGCCAGGAAAAATATTAGCGTTGGCTTAATGATTGGCGACCCTATAGGAATAACCATG
>JABDCH010000077.1 GCA_013288205.1 Bacteroidota bacterium
ACAAGGTATTGCAAGATGGAACGGGGCACAATGGGACTCGATGGGTGCCGGAATAGATGGTCTGCAGTATCTTACTGGGAATTTCTATCCAGATCCCACAGTTGCTATAACAAGTTACCAGAATAAATTATATGTTGGAGGGTTATTTACATCGTTGGGGAATGTACCTGCGTTATATATAGGTAGCTGGGATGGCACAAAATGGGACACTATGCCTATCCGGCCTTTCACCAAAAATTTAAATACATTAGTAGCAGCCTTAGCGGTAATAAACAATAAACTATACGTAGGAGGAGCATTTGATACCATAGCAGGTATTCCTTGTAATAGCGTTGCTTACTGGGACGATACTAATTGGCATAACATGAATTTTCCGCATTTTTCTTCTAATCAATTAATTATTGCAATATGTGCATATCAGGGAAGTATATATGTGGCTGGAGATTTTGCCGGACAAAATGGCGGGATAGGAAGAATATTGAGATGGGATAATGTAGGTTGGCACGCTGTAGATACAGGAATAAAAGGAGTTAATGACTGGGTAAATGCCATAACTGTATATAATGGAGAATTGTATGCGGCGGGTTATTTTTCAACGGCGGATGGCAATATAGATAACAACATTCAGCGATGGGATGGTACCCGATGGAAACCTGTAGGTGGGGGAACAGATTATGAAATATTTAATTTAATGGTGTATCATAATAAATTATATGCAATGGGAGAAATATCAATGGCGGGTGGCATACCCGCCAATTCCATTGCCTGTTGGGATGGCACAAAATGGTGCAGCTTAGGTAGTAACTTCGATAATAATATTTCGACAGCTTGTAGTTATAAAGACAGCCTGTACATTGGCGGAGGCTTTTGGACAATAGATGGGGATAGCCTACCTTATATAGCAGAGTGGGTGGGTGGTAATTATACAGATGGCTGTGGCGCAACAACGGCAGGAGTAAACGAGGTAAAAACAGAAAGTGAAAACGTAGAAGTTTATCCTAATCCCAGCAATGGAAACTTTACTTTCGTCATTGCGAGTGAAGCGAAGCAATCTCTTAATACAATCGAAATTTATAATGTATTAGGTCAGCAAGTTTATCAATCCAATATAAATTCAGATAATACTGAAATAAATCTGAACGGACAACCGAATGGAGTTTATCTTTATAGAGTTATTGCAAACACAGGAGCATTAATAGGTGAGGGGAAACTCGTGATAGAAAGGTAATGCATTTATCTCTTAACTCTTCCCTAATTCACCCGCGCCCGCACAAGCCAATACTGGATGGTATTGGGGCTGTTAGTGTAAAACGAAGTTGCATCTACCAGGCCCAGGTTAGCTGCATAATAATTATGCATATAGCGCACGGGAAACCATAAAGCATGGGCTAAATAAGTAAATGTGCCCATATCGTCGTAACAGCTATATGTCCCCATAGGGGTCAGAACGGTGCTTGGCGTTGAGGAAACACTATAGGTAAGCGTAAACTGGTTAGGTACACTGTCCTTATAAAAGATAGTATTAAAATCGGCACAAGTAAAAAGTAATCCTCCATGATTATTAACGAGGAATGAAGCTGAATCGCGCAGGTATGTTTCGCTGTTTGGAGCTGTCGGGGGCATATTTACCATAATGGCATACGAGTTGCCATTTATAACAGTATCGCCTTTTATATAGCAACTGTCAAGGCCGGGTAAGGCCGTAATGTTGTTCAGGGTATCAATGGTCACTTCCTGGTAAACCCAATAATTGCCGGGAGTGAGCTTGGTATAATCTGAAATGCTGTACGTTGGTGCAGGAGGATTGGATGGATTGGTCCCTTGTACTGAGGCTTCTTTTTTACTACACGAAAAAAGAAGCATGGCAGATGCACAAACAAACAGAACCTGTTTCATTATAATTGCTAGATTAATTAAGGGTTTTGTGTAATAGTATAACTTACCCGGTGCAAATATATTGTATGCTTCTTATACGAGGGAGTAATGCTACTCAATAGTACTTTACATCCTCCCCCCTCATCGGCGTTGACCTTATAGTAGGAGGCAGGGGCTTAAAATCTTTACGGAAGAAAGTAGCCTTACTTGGGAAAATCTTGCTGAACATGCCATTATACATTCCGCTCATAAACGACGCGGGGTTGATGGATGAATTAATAGCATATTTGTTGGCGCTATCTGCCGGGTAGGCTTTAATCAAAACAGCTCCCATGTTTTTGCCCTCAATACGCAGCGAAAAGAGTGGTTGCTTGCCTGTGCTGTCAAAGTTATTTACAAACGAACCGTAGTTTTGACCGCTCAAATCTTGTAAAATATGTGTTACGGCCAGCGTGTCGGGAACTTGTCCATTGTCGAAAACCCAGTGGGTGCTGTCTTGTTTCTGCAACACAAAGCCGCTATCGCCGGGATAGGTAAAGGTCAACTTGTTCCATGAGTTAAACTGGTCGGCAGGTATTATTTTCTTATCTCTCCAGGCATTGAATTCTTCGGTAATGTTCATGGCCAGCATTCCCTCGGTGGCATACACTTCCTTTTGTCCGGCCAGGCGCAGGTAGCTTATGGTTTTTCTGCCCTGCGGAATAAATGAGAAGCGCCCAACTATTACATCCAGCGCCGTATCTTTATCATAGAGGAGAACCACCCGTGTACCCAGCGAATCGGTTACGTTATAGTCTTTCCAATCGGCAGAGCTGTTTGAAGCAAGCCTGTCGGGGCTGATTTGCTCCAACTGCGATATGATATATTGAGCAGAGCGTTGTTCGGCACGGCCTGAAATAGTACCCTGCGATACATACCAATCTTTGCCTTTGCGGGTGAATACAAAAGGCAAGGGTGTACCTTTTTTAGTGGTTTTTTGAAAGATGACCATGCCATTCATGCGGGCCGAATCAATCTTTGGGATGATGGCTGTTTTAAATGTGTTTTCCCCATTCCTGTTGCTGAAATAGCGCGCTATTCCAAATACGGCGAGCAGCACAACCAATATAAGCAGCAGGGCTTTATTGCCTAATTTCTTAATCATATTGTTTCCTCCATTCGTTTCGTGCGAATACGCTTCTTAACCTCCATGCGGACGATTCCGTAGAATAATACCACCAAAATGGGTAATAAGAAGTTGACGTATTTTAAGATTATTTTTTCCGTATCGGTTACATCTTTTATGGGGACAAACTTCGTTACTTTTCCGCGCAGTTCAATCAGCCCGGTGTTATCCGAGAGCCAGTCAACGGCATTAGAGAATAAGTTTACATTATCATCATTGAGGCGTACCGGCTTTTGATCGGGACCCGATTTTCCGTTCACTGCAAAATCGCCATTGGCAATTAAGATGAGCCTCGAGTTTTTATTTCCATTCAATCCTTTAAAAGCTGCGGCCACTAATTGGTTCGATAGGGGGAAATCGCTGCGTTGCCATTTGCGGTTGATGTCGAACACAGCAGGGGTCTTTACTAATCCCGATTCGTTGGAACTATATGCCAGCGGAATGAATTTTACCGTATTGGTATCGCCTTTAAACGTAATATCGGTGGCAAAAGGAAACATAATAGTACCCAGGTTTTTAGTTACCGGGTTATTGGAGAAATTGCTTATCAGCGGCAGGAAAGGGAATGATAGTTGGGCATTAAACGTCATGCCGCCCATGTTTTGAGGAACAGTTACCGTTCCGCAACGGGCATCAATCAAATATTTGTTATCGAGGATAATGTTTTTAGAGGCCAGCCATTCGGTTAGCCCGCTATTGTAAAGCCTGCCCACGCCGTTGCGCAGGTCGGGGTTTAAGCCGTTATAAGTCATCAGTATGCCTCCGCCCCGAGCCAGTATGCCGTCTAACTGGCGCAGTTGTCCGTTAGTAAAGCTATCTATAGGGTTTACTAATGCAACCGTGCTATATTGACGCAGGTATGCCGAATCGTTCAGGTTTGCTTGTTGAAAAGCGTGTGTAGCGCTAACCGACGCATTTACTTGCGACATTTCCTGCAAGGTGGGTTCTCCGTTATTTTGGAGCAAACCAAGCCAGGGTTTTCTGTCAATGGAAAGTTTTTTAATACTGTTGGATAAGGCATATTCCAGTGAGCTGTTTGGATCGACAAAGGGAAGCACATCGGTTTTATCACCCATTTTTACTACAACGCCCATATAAACCTTCACACTTTTCATTTCGTCTTTCTCCCGTATCTGAACGGGGAAGGGCGCAATACTATTTTTTCGTGCGATGGCTTCGAGGCTGTCGCTCTTGTTGGGGTTTATAAAATTAAATACCACTTTATTACCCGACTGTGCGGCATATTCTATCAGCAGGTCCTTTAAATCGGCCCGTGCGCGGGTAATAACCGGGATAGAGTTCTCGGTATAATAGGCTGTAACGGTTACCGGTTTTTTTAAGGAATCTAATATATTGAGGGTTGTATTGCTAAGCGTGTAGCGCCTGTCTTTGGTAAGATCGACACGGAAAAAATAGAAATAAGAAAACACATTCACCACCACTACAATGGCTGCCATCAATAAAATACCGGTTGTTAAATTCTGACGTTTTTTCATGTCTTATCTTATTCCGAAATACTACGTTTTGCCAAAGAAACTTCTGCCATTACCAATCCTAAAAATATAATACCTCCAAAATAAACCAGGTCGCGGCTATCAATCAATCCGCGCGAAATGCCATCGAAGTGCGATGCCATGCTGAGATAGTTGATCAGCTCGCCTGTTGTACCGGGGAGACTATTGCCCAGTAAACCAAAAATAAAGTGGAAAAATATCCCGATGAAAAGCGCCACCAGGAAAGCCACTACCTGGTTGCTGGTGATGCTGCTGGCAAAAATGCCAATGCTTATGTAGGTTGCGCTCATTAGTAAAAGGCCCAGGTAGCCGCAAAACACTACGCCGCTATCTACTTTGCCCAGGTTGATGATGGTAATATAATAGGGAAGGGTAAGCACCAATGCAATAAATATAAGCATCATACAAGCCAGGAATTTGCCCCAGAGCAGTTGCCAGTTGGTAACGGGTTTGGTGAGCAATAATTCAATGGTGCCGCTTTTATTTTCTTCGGCCAGCGAGCGCATAGTTAGGGCCGGGATGAAGAAGAATAAAGTCCAATAAGCTATTTGGAAGAATGATTGCAGGCTGGCTTGTTTGGTTAAAAAAACATCGGAGCTATAGAACCAGGTGAAGAAGCCGCTGAAGCCCAGGAAAGCGATAAGCAATATATAAGCCACCAGCGAATCGAAAAATACGCGCAGTTCTTTTTTTGCAATTATAAGTGATGGGTTGTTCATTTTTTTTAGCTATAAGATATGAGATATAAGCTATAAGATTAGTTATGATTCTTTTTTGTAGTAATAATTGTTGAACGAAGCATTTTTAGTAATTCTATTGCGTTAAAATTAATACTGTCAAATTCCACTGTTGTAATATATTTTGTATCTTTTAATAGTTCCAGCCAGTATATAGTTTCGTCACATTCCTTTTGTGCAATTGCAAGTTTATGAATAAAATCTGCAGTACTTTCTGCATTCTTTGCTTCTCGTATTAAAGCCCCTACCGCAGTACCACTTCGCAAAAGTTGTTTACTCATAATATGTTCACTTTTTTCTTCTTTTAAATATTTCGATAGATTCGCTATACGTATTGCAAAAACATAAGATTTCTCTTTTAGTATACTTTTCCCCTTCATATCTCATATCTTATAGTTTATATCTTATATCTAACTAATTGTAAGGTCATGGAAAACATCTTCAAGGCTGGTTTCAAAAGGAACCATTTCAGTCAAGGTCCAGCCTTTATCTACACAAAGTTTAAAGATATCTCGCTTAGGTGTGGCAAATTTATCGGCTTGCAATTCAAAAGTATTTTCTCTGCCCGAAAGAGTTTCAATTGAGAGTATGGATGGCAGTCCTTTCAGGGCATTCATTACTTCCTCTTCAGTGCCGTCTTCAATTTTAACGCGTATCACTTCTCTTCCCTTGGCTTGTTTGCGCAGGGTTTCAGGGGTTCCGTCGGCCACAATCTGTCCTTTGTTAATAATGAGGATGCGATCGCAGGTAGCTTCTACTTCCGGCAAAATATGGGTACTGAGGATAACGGTCTTTTGTTTGCCTATTTCCTTAATCAGTTTGCGTATTTCTATAATCTGGTTCGGGTCGAGGCCGGTAGTAGGTTCGTCGAGTATAAGTACTTGCGGATCGTGAATCATGGCTTGCGCCAGGCCCACCCGTTGGCGGTATCCTTTTGAAAGTTCTCCTATTAATTTGTGTTTTTCGCCACCCAGTCCGCATACTTTTATCATTTCGTTTACCCTTTGCTGAACCTTGGCTTGGGCAACACCTTGCAGGCGCGCCGAAAAAGCCAAATAATCCATAATAGGCATATCGAGGTAAAGCGGATTGTTTTCCGGCAGGTAACCAATTTGTCTCCTTACCTCCTGGGGATGGGTTAGTATCGAATAACCGCCCACTTCCACGTCGCCCTCGCTGGGCGCAATGTAGGTGGTAATGATCTTCATGGTGGTGCTTTTCCCGGCTCCGTTGGGGCCTAAAAAGCCAAGTACTTCGCCCTGGTTTATGCGGAAACTGATACCATCTATGGCTTTGAAACCACGATATCGCTTGGTAAGATTTTTAATAACTACTTCCACTTTTTGAGGTATGGTTTATGACTAATAAGTTATGAGTGTGAGTTATTCAGGGCTTTTAATGATGCGCCACAAAATTAGACTCTATATAAAAAGAGGGGTGTTAAAAAATGTTAAGGAAAGATGAGTTAGTGACTCACTTCTTAAGCTCATTAGTATCTGTAAATACAATATTTTATTAAAATAAAAGTTAGTTAAAAAACAAAAGCCATAAAATGATGCGTTATTTAACTGCCCTATTTCTTTGCCTGGCTATACTACAAGGTAAGGCACAATACAAAGTGCTTCTCAATTTTAACGGGACAAATGGGTCAACTCCCCGCGGTTCATTAATTGTGGCGGGCAATAAACTTTATGGAATGACCGATTCGGGAGGAGCGAACTCGTATGGTTGTATCTTTTCGATTGATACGGATGGAAACGGGTATAAGGATATGTTAGATTTTAATTTAAAAAACGGCGCCTATCCTCATGGTTCACTACTGTATTATAATAATATGTTGTATGGCATGGCCTCGTTAGGGGGAGCTTATAACATGGGTTGTGTATTTTCTATAGCTATGGATGGGAGCAGTTATACCGATCTCCATGATTTTGGAGGTTCTCCAAATGATGGGTCAACTCCCAAAGGAGCCTTAATAAATGTAGGGAATAGGCTATATGGAACAACCCGAAGCGGGTCATACATGTCTAATTCGCCAACAGGTGTCAGTTTTGGTATTAACCCCGACGGGAGCCGTTATAAAATTATTGCCAATGAAGGGGGAAGTGCGTATGGCTCACTCACGGCCGTAGGAGGTAAACTTTTTTTACTGGCATACTTAGGAATATGGACGTTTGATACCAGCGGTAATAATCCCCAAAATCCCAGGGGCTTATTCTTTTTCCAATCTATGTACCCATATAATACAGGGGCATTCCCCACCGGTTCGCTAACGCTTTTCGATAATGTATTGTATGGCATGACTCCTGACGGAGGGGGTGGGCCAGGGGTTGGCGCTATTTTCTCGATAGATACGAATGGATATTACTATCGTGTTATATATCGTTTCAACGCCAAAGATGGCGAATTCCCCTTAGGTTCTTTAATTTTCTCGTGGAAGGTAATGTATGGAATGACGATGGAAGATATGACCTATAATGGCGGTAATATATTTTCTCTCAATCTGTCCGATAGTGTCTATACAAACCTACACGAATTTGGCAGTGTGCAGGGGGAAGGTGATATGCCTTTTGGCGACGTTACTCTTTCAGGTAATACATTATATGGAATGACATCTGTTAGCGGCATATATAACAAAGGAGTTGTTTTCAGTTACAAATCTATCGGGCTGGGAGTTGATAATATGTCATCAACCGGCTCAGCAATTAAAGTATATCCTAATCCGAGCAATGGAGTCTTTACACTTCAGTCGTCGGTTGTCAGTAGGCAGTTGATAGTGGAAGTATATAATATTTTAGGAGAAAAAGTGTATTCTGACAGCTATCAGCCAATAGCTAATGGCTATCAGCTATCGTTAAGTAGTCAACCCAATGGCATTTATCTGTATCGCATCATATCAGAAAATGGTAATCTGGTGGGTGAAGGAAAGCTGGTGATACAGCGATAAGTAATAAAGCACCACGGAGTTAAATATCGAATAACGGATATGGCATTTCGTTCGCCCAGCTGACTAATGGCAGTGACTATACAATTTTATAATGACAGCGTAAATATGACTACGAAATAATAGCCTGCCTCGACCTCGAATGAACAGTAGTAGCCTGGCTGCTTTTGTATAATAGATAAATGGCAATTAGCAAGCAGAATGGTCTTACAAAAAACCAGCACTGATGATACCACCCTATTTCATCTCCCGGATAGGATGCGCAAATGGAAATGATATTAATCAGCAGCGATAAGGTGCAGAGTGCTAATACTACATCGTAAAAAGTCCTTCTGCCAATAAATCCACTCAGCATAATAAGTGTTGTTAAGGTGGCGCTGGCTATTGCCAATGATTCGCTGTCAACATTCCAGCGGATATACATATACCAGCCTAACTGATTAGCCCCGAGCAATAAGCCTACAAATAGAAGTAAATATTTTTTCATAGTGTTGGGTTTTGTAATTAGTTAAACGTAAAGGTATACGTTTTTAGTATATATACTTATTTTATTTCTGAATAAATAATTTTCCCTCACCTATAAGGCTGCCATCTTCGGTAAGCACACGATAGAGGTAAATTCCGTTGGGTTGAGAAGAAAGGTCAATTTGATAATTTGATGATTTGGTTATTTGATAATGCGAATACACTTTTTCTCCAAGTACATTATAGACCTCTACTGACAACTTACCACTTACGACTGACGACTGGAGTGTGAACACTCCATTGCCCGGGTTGGGGTAAATAGTAAAATTAGTTTCTGCTTTTATAATATTCGGAATGTTTAAAATAAAATCCTGACAACTATCATTTAAAGAGGGGTAGACGGTAATATCGTTTTCTTTAAAACACAGTAACCAGGTTTCTGCTTCACCGAATTGCATTAAAATAGGGGTAAGTAAGCCTTGTGTACTTCCGATGCCCTCTATAATACTATCTTCCCAATAAAGAGAATCTACTACATTGGTAATTATAAATTGTTTCCTATAGTGAGTTCCGATAAGTAGCGAATCTATTGCTTTTACGTAATTTTTAAAACCCATGTTGTTATTATAAGTCGGTGGGAGTGTGTCGCCTATGTTTAAATTAAAATCATATAAAAGCGTATCCTTTGTACCCAAGTTAGGTTTAAAAGATGCATAGATTCTCTTTGCTGCCGTGTCTTCACGTAAAAGGCAAACAAGATAATCATACGATTGCCATAAAATAGAATATGGGGGACCGCCAAATTCATAACCTCCAGATTGGTTAAGTTTAAAATAGGTTTTGCCGTTCACCACAGTATCTCCTCTTAAATAATAATTATAGTATTGCGAATACCAAGCATTATTATATCCTTCAAACTCTTCACCCCATCGTGCGTTGGAAGATGGAAAGGGATGATAGGTATTAAATTGCCCCTCACAATAATTGAAGAGCGAAGAGCTAGTAAAGAATAAAACAACAAGTATTTTTTTCATCAATATTTTTTCAGTGATTCTATTCTCCTCTAATAATCACTTAACAAATTTAATAAAATATCTGCTTCTATGTTATTTACTTCAACATTCTTTATTCTCCGGTCGATATTCTTCATTCCCGTTTTCTGCTTTTTCTTGTCAATTTGCTTTACATTTGCCTTGTAAATAAAAGCGATGAGAAAGCAGGCATTAATAGGATTGTTGGTAGTTGGTATTACGTATTGTACAGCGCAGGAGTATTACGTACCCCGCACCAATTACAAACCTGTTCATAGCCATAGCTGGAAAGACAGTGTGCGGCACATATCATTCTTTTTTTCATTTGACGCGGGCGTATCGATACCTATGCGCGATTATAGCAGCCATGACACAACACACAACTTTATGATTATAAGTCCCGATACAACACATGGCAAAGGCTTTGCCAATGTGGGGTTTCATGGTAGCCTGGCCGGGGGCGTTTTTATTACACCCTATGTAGGCTTTTGTGTGAAGATTGCCTACAATCAAAATTCTTTTGATGAAACAGATCTCAACCTTTTAATAAACGGAAGATACACGTATACCATAAACGGAGACTATTCGATATGGCAATTTATGGGTGGGGTCTTTGGCGATTTCCCCCTGGGTAAAAAATCATCGTTGTGGGTGCATGGGATGATAGGGCTTATCAATGTTAATTTCCCTTCTTTTTCTATTTATAATTTACCCGGTTTGCCATATTTGTCGTGGGATTTTACATTGCAGAATGCGAACAACCTGGCTTATTCCGTAAGCTTGATGTATGAAAGAACTATTTCGACTAATGTAAGTATAATAGGTACGGCTGCTTACACCGGTTCGCAATTAAGCTTCCCCAACCCGACATACGAATTTTCGGGCCCCTATTACAACCTTCCGCCTCCGTATACACAACATACTCCTGTAACTATGTCGTTCGGTAGTTTAGATTTTTCGGTGGGCTTGTTGTTTCATTTTTAATCGCCATTTCACATTACTCATTACTTTTGTTCCATGTATTCCGAATGGCACGATCTATTTATGGCAACCGCAGGAGCTTCAGGAGCTTTGCTGGGCCTCATCTTTGTGGCGCTATCTATCAGTGTTTCTAAAATTATTGCTATTGAAAACCTTACGGCTATTGCCCTGCAACCTATCCACCAGATACTGGCAATTTTAATCCTGTCTATTTTTATGCTGTTTCCTCACCAGTCGTTTACGGTGTTAGGAATAGAAATTTTCGTCACCGGTTCTGTCATCTGGCTCATCACCTTCGTCAGCGATTTGCATATATACAGAAGCTTCAGCGATGCCGCTAAGAAAAAGTCATATATGACCAATATAGTAATTAGCCAGGGTATCACCATACTCATCATGGCTGCAGGAATTATTATTATCACATCGGGCCAATTAGGCATCAAAATGCTGGTGTTCGGCATTATTTTTTCTTTCATAAAAGGGGTAATTAATTCATGGGCCATATTGATTGAGTTGAATAGGTAAAGAGAAAATAAATGTAATTATCTAACTGTATATATTTTTACATTTGTGAAATAATAATATATAATCAAACAAAACGGGGATGAAAAAAATTACTTTTCTAATGGCATTATTTTTATGCTTATTCGCATATAAAGGAAGCGCACAGGTGCAAATTATTCATAGCTTTAATGGCCAATATGATATAAATCCTTTCGGCAATGTTACTGTAATAGGCAATACCCTATATGGAATGACTCAAGGAGGAAATTTATTCTCTGTAAACAAAGACGGCGGCAATTACAAAGACCTCCATTTTTTTAAACTTAATCTGAGTACACCAGGCTCATTAATAGCAATTGGCAAAAAGCTTTATGGGATGACAACTGTGGGAGGCAAA
>JABDCH010000078.1:0-11528 GCA_013288205.1 Bacteroidota bacterium
CGGCTTTAAAATTCAGCACATTATTCCGTCAGGGATTGATATAACAAAAGTAAAGTCAACAAATGAAGAGCGCACCATTGACATATTGGGAGTTGGAGCATTAACACCATTAAAAAATTATACACTTTTCATTGAATTGATCAATGATCTGAAAAAAGAAAAGCCCGAAATTAAAGCATGCATTATTGGCAAAGGAGAACAAGCATGTTTACTAAAAGAAAAAATACAAGCATATAATCTTGAAAATACTATTGAATTATTAGGTGAACTCCCGCACGATACTGTCTTTTCTTATATGCAAAAAAGTAAAATATTACTTCATACATCAGGCTACGAAGGGCAATCAACTGTAATAATGGAGGCGCTTGCATGTGGACTTACTGTAGTTTGTTTTGATGTTGGCCGTATTCATGCAGAAGATAAAATCCTGGTATGTCAGAATAAAGACGACATGCTGAACACACTGAAAAATTCATTATCTTCTAGTCTATCCCATCAACCACTTATCATGCAAACAAATGATGATATGGCAAAAAGCTTTTTCAAAATATATGCGATTTAATTAACCCCCCTTCATGAAGCAAGGAAAACTATACTGGTATTTTATATTCCTTCTGCTAATACTTGCTTTTATTTGCCTAATGAAATTCAATGGGCTCTACGGACAAGATAGTTACGAATACCTGCGCTACACAAAATGTATTAAAGAGTTCATAAAAACCGGCATCAACCCAGGAGATTATTTTTGGCCGATCCTATATCCTATAATCGGGGCATGCTTTTCACTCTTATTTCCTCTGCCATTTGCGTTGCAGTTAATATCGATACTTTCTCTTGTAGTATCTGTAATTTACCTTGAGAAGCTTTTAATTCTTCTATTTAAAACAGAGCAAGGCACAGCCAGGATATACTTATTCCTGTTTTTCCTTTTGTCGCCTTATATGCTACGGGGCTCATTAGTAGTTATGGCTGATAGTTTAACCATATTATGCCTTATATCTGGCACTTATTATTTTGAAAAATACAGAAGAACCCATGCCGGCAAATACTTTCTATTAGTCGTTTCTTTATTCACTGCTGCCATTTGCACACGATATGCAGCATTTGTGGTAATATTTCCATTCGCTATTACAGCAACATTCATTTTCTTCCGAAATTTTAAGCTAAAAACCCTGCCTCTCTCTATAGGAGCAATCCTTCTACTCTGTATACCTCATTTATTCATCAGGAGTCATTCCCCCCTTAGTTTTATACATCATGAGTGGTACGATAGCTGGTCGCCATTAAATTTATTCCGCCGCCAGTTCAACACTTCCAATGGGTATTCTTCTTACTTTTTTTATAATATATGCTATGCTTTTTTTAATGTAGTTCATCCGGCTTTTTGCTTTGCAGGAATAATTCTGCTAGTTGCTTCATTGCGTATCAGATATAGCAAATTAAAATCATTTAAACTTACCCCTTACATCATCTCCATCTTATTGTATGCATTTTTTATGGCGGGTATACCATTTCAAGATATGCGCTATTTGTTACTTACCTTCCCATTTATCCTGCTCATATTGTTTCCGGGATATGAATATATCAGCAGTTTCTTGAAAAAGAAAAACATCCGACAATGTATCATGGTGGGCGTAGTGCTTATACAACTGGCGCTTTTTTGCAGGGCATTTATTCCATTTTACAGATATAATAAAACAGAAAAATATATAGCAACCAGCATGCTGCATTATTCTGGTCGAACTTTATGTACATTCTCTATTGACGGGGCATTGAAGAGTTATGGATATACCGGCAAGATTATTAATTTATGGTCAACTAAACTAGATACTATGCCAAAGGCGGATAGTAGTTTATTAGTTCTATTTAACACTGGACAGTTTTCCGCTGTATGGGAAAATGGCAATCCTATAAAGAATTGGGATTTTTTGCACAAACAATACGATATGATAAAATTAGAAGATATGCCCGATGGATGGGTGCTATATTGCTGTTCCAGGAAAACCGAATTCTAATTTGCAGGGCTCGTAATTAGTTTTGATTCCTTATCCATATAATCAATAGCAACAAGCATACCTACAAATCCCCAAAAGGGTACTGCCGCTTTATCTGTATCTAAAAAGTCATTCATCATGCCGTGGATAAAATACGTTACAAGCCCCAGAAAAATACTTATAGTTAGAATCCGCATTTCTTTATCTTTCAAACGATAAAAGAGCCGGAAAGATAATGCTGACACAGCCAGCACTATTCCCAACATAAAAAGCATACCCAATAATCCTTCTTCAGAAAGAGGGCCGAGGTATTCATTATGTGCATTTCCGCCATTAGCCTCGTTTGTGCTGATGCTTGTCTGCATATACGAAAGTTGGTAAGGAGCATATTTAAACATATATGTACCCGGTCCATAGCCAAACACAGGTTTATCCAGCCACATCCGGTAGGCACAACTCCACCGGTTAAGCCGCTCCACATTGGATGCATCCGAAGATATATTAGCTATCGATTCTATCTCATCATTTATGTTTTGCGATACATCCGTACGATTCTGTTCCAGTTTATAAATGATACGATTTTGAAAAATAAATAACAAAACACATCCCAAACAAAAGGCAACCACCATCCATCTGAACCTTACTCTTAAAAGCATAAGAACCAACACAATCAAAGCCACCATTATACTAACCCATGCAGCGCGACTGTAGGAAAGAGCTAATGCACCCAAGAAAATAAAAAATAAGAACCAAGCTACGATTCGCAAAGTTGGATGAGTTTTCCGGCTAATCGCAAAACCACCCAATACAGGTATAAACATAGCCAGCATAGCTCCATATGCTGTGTGATCGTTATAAAAGGGTTTAACTGCAATATGTGCAGCTTTTTCAGAAAAATGCCCGTGCGAGTGATTGATTAAAGTATATATAATTATTAGCGTAAATGAGCCTATATACAACCAATTAAAGTAATGGATATTTTTTATGTTTTTAAATAACATAACACCCAGAAAATAAAACGTAACAACACCCCACAACCTTTCAAGAAGATACTTGCATGAAACAAACCGCATTGTGCTGGTATAACAAGTTACAACCATCCAGAAAAGGCTCAGCAAAATCATGACGCTTACTGGGTGAGAAAATATTTTTCTGTCATACCAGGAATGAATAATATGAAGAAAAAAAAGTAACATAATGCCAAACATAATGGGTTCTGTAGGCAGAGCCATGCCGATTCCAATTTGTCCCAGTCCTAATCCTGGTACCTGGAAGATATTAATAGATAGGGGTGTACAAAAAACAACAAGCAACATTAGCCTGTCAATAAAAAATAAACTCCAATAAACTATAAGCGCTATTAAAGGAAGCAACGCCGCCATAAAGTTGAGGTGCAGAATAATAAATAGTATATCAGCGCATACAAAAAGTATACTCGCTACGTAAAAACTAAATGTTACTTTTTTAGAAAGCAATGCAACTCGATTTAACCTCTTATTTTTTCAACCGTCCGTATGAATAGAATAGAGAACACAAATGCGGCAGCACAAGAAATCAACACAATCAATAAACGTATAGGGTAGTATGCTGAGTCTGCTTTATATGGGGCACTTACGAGATTATAGTAAGTATAATGTTTATTCGCGTCTTTCATGGCATCCTCATATTTAACCCCCAGTAAGTTTTCATCATTCACTGCCGTTTCTATATGCTGGTTTATTATTTTAAATTTTATACCATAATTTTCCAGGTTACTCATCTGCTGGTTAAGCTCTGCAAGTTGCTTGCTATTTTTACCTTCGGCTACAGCTGTCCAGTAGGCTTTTGAAACTTCCTTTGATTGACCATCGTAATCTACCAATCCATATTGCTTGCCAAATTGGTTTGCTATATCTACCATCGAATCGATTTGATGTTCTTTCAAATCGAGTTGGGTTTTCCACATATTTGCCACCTCCATTGATTTTTCCTTTTGAACCTGGAGGAACTTTTTATCCAATACCTGTAACATATAATTTACCATCTCATAGGCAGTATCGGAGCTTACATCAGAAACATCTACCTCCACTGCCCTAAAAAGCGTAGGGCTTATAACCACATTCCGGTCAAATTCGTGGTATAGCTTATCAAAGGTTACCTTTCTATTCCCAAAATAATGCCTTCCCAAATTAAACTTATCTATCACAGCGTCTTTTATATCCACTGAATTAAGAAATTCTATCATTTGCTCAGAAGGGCTTTCGCGTGAATAATCAGCTATATTGGCAGGATAGACAATCGTATACGATTTATATTCCTTAGGAATAAATGAGGGTGAAGAAAAAATAACAGAAACCGCTATTGCAATAATCTGTACAATAAGTAAGGCTATAAAATGCTTATATAGCCATTGTAAAAAGCTCCAGCTTTCAAATTTTGCCATGTTTAGTTGAGATAAAGAGGTTGGTTACTTGAATCCTTTCTGACTTCTGGGTGTTAGATGAGCTTTATAATTAGATGGTTGGGTTTTAACCAGTAGCCAAAAAACTTAATTCCATCCAAATATAATAAAAAAAAGAAGCTGCTCACCCCTTTCTGTGGATGCTATTTTAGTGCAGTTTTATTCATATTATCCGGTTTCTTTTGCTGGATACTCTTCATAGCACCGGGAGGCATCTTTTTAATAAGCATTGCAACAGTATCTGTTACTTTTTTCAGGTTGGTATCTTTTGCAACGATAACCTTTTCGAGCGAATCATTTTGCACTTTTTCAGCATCCAGTTTCTTTTGTGCATCCTTCACAATTGAATCGTATGCTGATTTCGGCATATTTTGTCCTTCTATATCAGGTCCGGTATCCACGGTATGTCTTACACCCATGTAATTAAACAACTTACTTGCATTAAATAAAATGAAAGCAAGAACAAACACTACTATCGCTCCTTTTTTTATTGCAGTATAATTTCTTTTCTTTTCTTCTTTATTTTCTTCCATATTTTATTTTTTTGGTTTCGTATTTGCTGCAAAGCCAACCCTTGTCATAGTTCCCCAATTCTTTTTACCCCTCATTTTTTCAATATTACCTTTCACACTCCAATATACAGAAAGGGGGTGAAAAAGAAAAGGCTCCAAAACGGAGGTGAGTATAACTTTCCTGATTTCACTTTCCTTGGTATATTGATGATACGAGTTTTCTTCTGCAAAAATAGCAAGACTGGAAAAAAACAGGGCATAACAATACACAGCAGCCAATAAGGTAAGGAAAAACATCCAGTACACCTGGCCTATTAATACCATTACAAGTGTAAATGCAATCCCAAAAAATTCAAGTATCGGAGCTAACCACTCAAAGAAGAACCAGTAAGGATAACTGAGCATGCCCATTAGCCCATAGTTAGGATTGAAAAATACTTTTTTATGCGCTAATAGTGTTTCTATTGTACCCCTTGTCCAACGTGTTCTTTGTCTGCTCAGTACTTTTAGGGTTTGTGGCGCTTCCGTCCAGCATAGTGGATCGGGAATAAAGGCAACGGTATATTTCAAATCATGTTCGTGCATATAACTTCTCATCCTTACCACAAGCTCCATATCCTCACCCACTGTTTTGGTGTCATATCCCCCTGCCAACATAGCTATCTCCTTATCAAACATGCCAAATGCCCCGGAAATTAGCATCAAGCCATCCAAGTGCGCCCATGCCATTCTGCCCAATAAAAATGCTCTTATATATTCCATTACCTGGAAACGCGCCCAAAAATTAGTGGGGAATTTCACCTCAACGATCCTTCCCATACTTATAACACACGAGTTGGCAATCCGAACTACGCCACCGGTTGCTATTACCCTTTTCTCGGTTTCTTCAATAAAGGGTTTCACCATTTTCAGAATAGCGTCCTCTTCAATGATACAGTCTACATCGGTAGCAAGAAATAAATCATTTCGCGCTACATTCATACCTGCATTTAACGCATCCGCCTTGCCTCCATTTTCTTTATCAACTACGGTGAGTTTGTAAAAGGCCGGGTTTATAGACTTATATACATTCCGAATAGGCTTTGATTTAATTTTATAGTCTATATAAAAATCTACAGGTTGTAGGTCGTACGCATCAATCAGTTTTTGGAGGGAATCATCTTTACTGCCGTCATTCACTACTACCACTTCGAAATTTGCATAATAAAGTGTAAGCATGGACCGTATGTTTTCTACAATAGTCATGCTCTCGTTATATGCGGGAGCTATCATAGATACTGAAGGTGCAATAGTCGATCGCAAAATGCAATCATAATCAACAAAGCTGTTCTTTTTCATATAATATGATAACTCCTTATATGAATATACAGCAAGTAAAATATAACTGCTCATAACGGTAATGGCAAAGAACAAGATCCATACCTCGAACATTATTTTTAAAAAATAGAAAAATGCTATCATACTATCCTATAAGATTCTTTCGTCTAAAATATGTCTAACCATCTTTGATAATTCCGGATCCTTATCTTTAAACCTAAATAAAGTCGATCTATCCATTTTTTCTATCTCATTAATGGATTTCAATGCTTCAAACCTCATATTATTAGCTGAAGAATTAAGTACTATAGAAGATAGAAAAGAAATATCCTCCTCATCTCCAAATATTTTAAATGCACGTATAATTTCAATTTTTACACTGTCCGGTTCTTCATTATACCGCTCCTTAAATGTTCCTTTCATCTTTGTATTCCCAAAAAGGGCAATGGTTTGAATGGCAAGTAACTTCACCCCCGTGTTTGGGTACATGTAAAGGTAACTTATCGCCTGCGCATAATCCGCTAACATATAATAATTCGTTATTTTTAAACAGAAATAAACCAATGAACTCAGTTCGGAATCGAAACGAGGAGCAAAATTAGCCAGATACTCCATCATATTGGAGTTGATAACATCGATAATGTTTATAATCTCCCAATAGGAAATGTGTGTGGTTGTTTTGTCTATAAAAGTCTGAAGGTTCTTTGGGTCTAATTGCAAAAACGCCAGGCGGGCTTCACGCCTCACAATGCTATGAGAGTCATTAATAAACTTACCTACATCATCTACATAAGCAATAACTCCCATCAATGCAATTTCTTTAATACCCTGAACTTTAATATCCCACTCAACACTGGAAAGTTTTTTCCTGGAATGCTTATACAACTCCATTTGCATATATATATCCTTAAGCCTTTGCCCGGCATCGCCAGATAAATTAACATAAAGCTTAGCAATTACCTCTACCAATGCATTTTTACTGATATCGGTATATGCATATTTGCCTAAAAACAATCGCCTTAAGTCGTTAACTTTTTCAGGAGTACTTATTTTTTCGTTGAAATCATCCTCGAAAACCAGCTCTAATAACATATCATAATAGAGCTTATCCATTTCAACCAGTTTTTTCTTTGCTTCGTCTCTGCGCAGGCGCATTACCAGGATTACAAAGGAAAGCACAATGAATGTGATGAAGAGAAGAATATTCAGAATAATAACAAACCTGATCAGATAAGGGTAATCACTCATATTACGAGGATGCGATTATTGGAGATACTTCTTAATTCTGGCAGAAAGTTCGCTGGGGCTAAAAGGCTTGAATAGAACATCTGTAACTCCAATCTTAAAAGCTTCCACCACCGTTTCCTCCAGTTCCACCGAAGTTAAAATAATAACCGGAATATTACTTTTTTGCTTTTCCCTTATATAATTAACGATCTCCAGTCCATTAACAAAAGGAAGCATAAGGTCGGTAAGCACTAAATCGTATGAATTTTTATCAAGTTTATCAATAGCTTGTTTGCCATCATGGGCATAATCTATCTGATATCCATCTTTCTCTAATTTATTCGATAATATTTTCATTACTGCCATATTATCCTCCACCAGCAATAATTTTATCACCCCATCTTTTGCTTTAGATGTGGTAAACTTTTTTTTCAATCCACTTGTATCATTTATCTTGGGCTGTTGAGCAGCGCTGGGAGTAGCTTTTTGAATTTCGGATGGCTTTTTTACCTGTTGCGGAGCAGGTTCCAATAATGCTTTGCCCCTCATCAACTCTATAGTATCGTCATTGAAAAACCGGTTAATCTCTTTAAGTGCTAACCTGGCTAATGATACAACTTGGTTATAGAGATATGGAATAGTAGCATATGCTTCAGGATTTTCCGAAGCTTGCTGTATAGAATATATCTTATCTTCTAATTCCTTGGACCCTATTAATATTACTGAGGACCTAATTTTATGGGAAAGCTGTCGCACTCCATCCCAATTTTCTATTTCTATATCATGCTTAAGCCGGGCGAAATCTTGCGGGACAGATTCAAAAATAGAGACCAGTATCTCATCTATAAAACTATTATCGCCTTCAGCCAAATCTTGAAGATTCTTTAAATTAACATACTGCCTGGGCTCTCCTGAGTTTTTATATATAGCCCAATAATTTTTGTTGACTATGAAATTGTTGGGATTTGAAATAGATGTTTTAGTCTGAAGATTTGAAACAATGGTATTAAATAAACTCGTAGATGTAAATGGCTTTGAAAGAAAATCATTCATTCCAAGTTGCCTGTAATATTCACGCTTATCTTTACCTACTTCCGAACTAACAGCAATAATGGGAATTTTTCGGGTAGGATTGGGTAATTCATTTCGAATAATTCTGACGCAATCTACTCCATCCATCTTATCCATGTGTATGTCCATGATAATGATGTCGAAATTCGGCTCCTTCTTCAATTGTTTTATTGCATCTTCGCCATTACTAACCGTAGTAACTAGGCCGCCCCATTTAGTTAGCAGCGAATTGAACATTTTCTGGTTTACAGGGTTGTCTTCAGCAACTAGAAAATGTAAATTATTGGAAAACCTTAAAATATTAGAAACTTTACCATCACCAGTAATGGTATCTGTAATTCGTCTCGCCACCACTTCATAAGGCAATTTTACCGAAATCCGATTCTTTATACCTTCATTTTCAACAAAAACAACTCCACCCTGAATATCTGCTAAATATTTAACTATAGATAAGCCCAATCCAAGCTCTTCGTGCGTTTCTATATCTTTGCCCACACCCTTTCTCTGGAAAGAAAGGTTAAGTTGCTCCCTTCTGTTATCGGGTAAATACAATCCCGCATCTTCCACACTGAAAATAATAAATGGATTATCTTCATTTCCGCTAGAATATTCTAATAAGGCATATATAATTATTTTCCCTTCTGCCGTCCGTTTTGCCGCATCAATCACCAACCGGTTAACTATTTGTTCAAGCTTATCTTTATCTCCCTTCACCAAAACAGGCAATTCGGGATTAAACTGGGCTTCTATAGTAAGGCCTTTTTTTTGCATTTCAGGGCTGTTATATCTCTGTACTAAACCCATCAATGTTTCCTGTATGGAGAATTCACCTGAATTTAAATTTGCTCCACTTTCTTTTACCTTAGCATAAAAGGAGAAATCGGTCAACACTGTTTTAATATCATACGCCTTATCCCTGATAATTTTTACTGCTTCCGATTGCGATTTATCCAGTTTATTTTCGTCAAAATTATCAGCAATTGAAGCTATTCGTAAAATAGGGTCAATTAGTTCTTGTTCTGTAGTAGCTAAAAGTTGCTCATTGTACATTTTTGAACTATCAGATGGCTTAGCTTCTTTTTCATTACCATCCTTACTCTCTTTTTCCGATTTTTTAGTAGTGGGCGACTTACTTACTGTTTCTTCTTTCTTAACTACTTCTATTTTTTTAGAAAGCTCCTGTTTCTCGGTAATCTCTACCGTTTTGTCCTGCGACAATGGTGCAGTTACATTAAGCTCTTTTTCAAACTTAATATTTTTAATTTCCTGGCCGAGCTTAGCAACATCCTGTTTTAACAGATTCTCTCCGTCGCTACTAATGCTCATGGCAAAAAAGCAATATGAGCCAAACATGATAAAAATAAAGAAAAGCGCCGAAGGAAATAATTCCTTTTGGTCCCGAATGGTTAGCACCGGCTGTACGTCAAAAATTTTATAGTAAAATGAGAAAAATATGGTTATCGTAAATACCACACCTAACACAATAAGCCATTTTTGCTTAGGATTAAATAATAAAAAGGGCAAACAGAACAATACAATAAAGACATATTGTATTCCACTGCCTGAACCAAGTTGCAACGAACAAAAATAAACACTGATATTAGAAAGCGCAATGAGCCAGATTTTTGAAAAAGCATACAGGCGAATGCGCACCAAATACGGTACAAGCGCATAACAAGCCATAAATAAGGCCGTTATAAAGGCAAAGCTTGGGTAACCCTTAAATAAAAAATAAAGAATGCCAACTGTAGATAAGACGAGATGAACAAAACAAATTCTGGTAGTTATCGTTATTCTCTTCTCCAATAAAATAATCCGTTTGTCATCTACAGGCATTTTTCTGTCCAGATCGTACATAAAGCCTTTTTTGGGTTGCAAATGTAAAAAACTTTACATTTGCCGCAAATATGAATACACCTGAGGGAAAGATCGCTGATACAAATCATAAAAAGATTGTACAGCGTATGGGAGCCACTACAGACAGGATGATCCCATCCTTAATAGCCTTTTTTATTATTCTATTTATTTTAAGATTATATGAATACTTTTCTGTAACCAATTCGCATGCAGGATTCTTTGAATTTATTTTTAATTCACTAAATTTTGATTTATTTTATACGTTAACCGTAGGCCTTATTTGCTTCATACCAATAGTACTCCTGGGGCTAATCAATAGATTTGTTGCGCAAATAACACTTATTATAATTCTTCTAGTATTACTTGTGTGCGAGCTGGGGATGCAACAATATTTCTTCCAGGCCATGGTTCCGCTGGGGGCAGATTTCTGGGCTTATTCGTATGACGAAATGCAACATACTGTTGGGGCATCCGGTGGTATTTCAATAGGGACTATCTTTCTTTTTATTATCCTGCTTGGAGCATTTATAGGTTTATCTATATTTATTTCAAAACTTTCTGAACGGGAAAAATTCCAAATTGGCTATAAAAAGCTTCACTTATTTATTATCGGGCTGGCTATTGTTTCTCCTTTTGTGCTAATAATTGTTACCCCTGCCGAGTCGGAATACAAAGCAGAGATTGAGTATTTCCAGGCAGTGAACAAAATGGCCTATTTTATTGACAAATCGCTGGAGCATCATAACCAAAATGCAAACGTAGCCGCACTATCTACCCAAACTATTGCAACAAGCACTGCGCTGAAAACTTCAAGTGTAGGCCCCTCAGCTAATACTGGCCCTGTTTATATTGATCCTGCCAATTACCCGTTTTTAAGGAAAAAAAATGACAGCGATGTGCTAGGTCAACTTTTTAATAAACCTGGTCCAAAACCAAATATTGTAATAATTCTTGTGGAAAGTTTGGGTCGGGCGTATAGCGGGCCGGACGCTTACCTGGGAAGTTTTACCCCTTTCCTTGACTCTCTCGGTCTTCATATCCCCAGGATGGATTTGACCCTTCACTCGGGAGTAAAAGATAGGAGTTGTCAAAGCTTTTAATATCATGAAT
>JABDCH010000078.1:11538-11610 GCA_013288205.1 Bacteroidota bacterium
ACTCTCTCGGTGCCCATTCATTATACTGGAGTAATTTCGTAAGTACAGGTGGCCGGACTTTTGCTGTACTAC
>JABDCH010000079.1:0-1992 GCA_013288205.1 Bacteroidota bacterium
CAGGCGGGTTTTGTGTCCATACGGATGAGCATCGCCGAAAAGGAGAGATGGAAAGGTTTTCGCGGCTACAGCCCTTACTTTTTGTTCTTCCACTAAAAACCGTTGTTTGTTATTGTGCAGGTATATTTCCAGTTCGTGTTGCGGGAATGATGGCTCTTTGATAATTTCTTCGAAAACCGGGAGAGCCTTATCTAAATGCTTGCCAAGGGTATATAATGTTACCGAAGCATAATCATTTTGTGCAGAAGTTTCGAGGAAAGAACCATAATAATCAAGTAACGATGCCAGTTCTTCCGAAGTATGTTTTTTAGTGCCTTCTTCCAGCATGGAATTAGTGGTTCCTGCCACCAGTGGGACGTTCTGTTCACGGCTTCCGGCACGGAAAATAACTTCTATCTTAATTACATCTTGTGTACCTGCATTTACAAAGTAAACAGGTATTCCGTTAGATAAGGAATAATTTTGTGCATGTATAATATCGATCTTGCTTTCTACTGCAAGTTGCGGCATGGTTACTCTGTCTAACATATTAATTGACTTTAGATTTAGAACGGTAATATAATGTAGAACAATTTGATTCTTGCAGCACATTGCGGGCTTCATCCAGCATATCTTTTTCAGAAACACCAAAGAATTTGTCGACTTCTTTATTGGCATTTTCAGCATCCCCCAATAATTCAAAAAATAGCAAGGTTCATCGCTTTGTTAAGAATGCTTATTTCTGCAAAGATGTGTTGTGATTCGGTTTTATTTTTTGCTTTTTCCAATTCATCTTTTTGTACTTCAGCAGCGGTAATTTTTTCTAATTCTTTCTGAATAGCTATATCGGCTTGTTCGAGTGCAACACCATCGAGCAATTTACCCGTAACGATAAATATTCCTGGGTCGAGCGATTCAAACGTAAACGCATTTATCTCGCTGAATAATTTTTGGTTCTTTACCAACTCAACGTACAACCGTGAGGCATTGCCATCGGTTAAAACATCGGCAAGCAATTCCATGGTATAAAAACTTTTATCTATGCGCTTGCCCATGTGGTATACTTTATAAATGGCATTCGCCGGCACATCTCTTTTCAATTCCAGCTTGCGGGATTCTGTTTGAGGCGGCTCAATGGGAAGATTCCGTTTAGGCGTATTACCCATAGGAATGGGTGCAAACCATTTTTCACAAAGCTCTTTTACCTGTTCCACAGTTACATTGCCGGTAACACAGAGTATGGCATTATTGGGGCAGTAAAACTTTTTGAAGAATGCTTTCACATCATCCATTACGGCATATTTGATATGGTCGATATTCTTGCCGATAGTGGGCCACAAGTAAGGATGCACTTTATAGGCTAATTTTGGAATTTCAATCCATATATCGCCATAGGGCTGGTTGAGGTAACTCTGCTTGTATTCTTCTATTACCACGTTGCGCTGCACCTCCAGGCTCTTTTCAGAAAAAGCAAGACTTAACATCCTGTCCGATTCCAACCAAAAAGCCACTTCGAGGTTTACAGCCGGAAGAGTAAGATAATAATTGGTAATATCATTCGTAGTAAAGGCATTATTCTCGCCACCTGCCTGTTGTAATACATTATCAAAATCAGGAATGTTCACAGAGCCTCCAAACATAAGGTGTTCGAAGAGATGCGCAAAACCTGTCCGTTCAGAGTCTTCATCCCGTGCACCAACATCATATAACACATTTACACATGCCATAGGTGTTGATGTATCTCTATGGACTATAACTTTCAGTCCGTTTTCTAAAGTAAATCTTTCAAAGTCTATCATATTTTATTTTTCGAGTATTTTATTTTATTTCTTAACACAGAGAACACAATGTAAACAGAGTTACACAGAGTTTAAATTTCCATTTATTTTCCTCCTGATGCCATCTTTCAATAAGGTAACATTAAAATTTATTAATAGCCCCAACTTTTTATTGGCTAATTTTAAATAGGTTACTAACTGGGCTTCATGGACAGGAAGTAAAATTTCTACAGAT
>JABDCH010000079.1:2056-11272 GCA_013288205.1 Bacteroidota bacterium
AAACTCAAGAATTATCAAATCATTCACAAGCATATCAATTATAAATTCCTTTTCAAGTTGCTCTCCTTTAAAAGTAACAGGAAGAGATACTTGACGTTGGATATAAAGCCCAGCTTTTTTCATTACATTTTCCACACAAATTTCATAAACAGATTCCATTAGCCCAGGCCCAAGCTCTTTATGAACTTCCATACAACACCCAATTATTTTCTCAGAAAGAGAATTGTAATCAGTCTCTTTTAAAATATTATTATTCTGCGTCAAAATCATTTATTCTCTGTGTAACTCTATTTGCTCTGAGATCTCCGTGTTGAAACAATCATTCCGTAATGCCATAGTTTCCTACTTCTTTTATGGCTGTATGAAATTCCATTATTATTTCTTTCACTATCTCACTCACCGGTTGTATTTGTTTTACTGCTGCTGCTACTTGTCCTATTTCCAGTTCTCCTTCTTCCACATCTCCTTCAAACATACCGTGCTTGGCTCTTGCTCTGCCTAACAGTTCATTTAATTCCTCTCTTGATGCTCCACGGTCTTCGGCCTCTTGCACTTTCTTATAAAACGCATTTTTTATAATCCGTACGGGCACCAGTTTTTTCAAGGTAAGGACGGTATCGCCCTCATTTGACTCTATAATTTTCTTTTTAAAGTTCGGATGCACCGATGCTTCCTCCGATGCTGCAAAGCGGGTGCCAATTTGCACCCCATCGGCTCCCAGCGCCATGCAAGCCAGCATAGATCTACCACTGGCAATGCCCCCGGCGGCAATCAATGGAACATGAATTTCTTTTTTCACCAATGGAATAAGGCACAAGGTAGTGGTTTCTTCGCGCCCATTATGTCCACCTGCTTCAAAACCTTCTGCAACAATAGCATCCACACCGGCATCTTGTGCTTTCATCGCAAACTTGGAACTGGCTACCACATGCACTACCGTTATCCCACGTTCTTTCAGGAAAGGAGTCCACGTCTTTGGATTGCCTGCCGAAACAAATACAATCTTTACTCCTTCCTCTAGAATAATATTCATTACCACATCTATATCAGGATATAGGAGAGGAACATTTACTCCAAAAGGCTTATCTGTTGCTTTTTTACATTTTTGAATGTGCTCCCTCAACACATCGGGGTACATGCTGGCAGCGCCTATAAGCCCCAGGCAGCCGCTATTAGCAGCAGCCGATGCAAGCCGCCACCCACTGGTCCATAACATACCCGCCTGAACAATGGGGTATTTGATATTAAAAAGGTTGGTGATGCGGTTCATTGGGTGCGAAGATAGGGGAAAAGTGGGAATGGGAAGAGGAGAGAGAAATAAGGTCGTTTGCTATTAGAATTTAACCATTCTCTATTCTACAAAAACTCTTATATTTGTTCCCAATAAAAAAAAACTATGAAAACAACTACTAAAATTGCTTTATTTATTGTGCCTTTATTGTGCAGTATTTCTTTATTATCAAACGCCCAAGTTACATTACATTTAAGGGCTAATGAAAGTGACTACCTTGATAATTATTCTCCAAGCCAAAATCAAAGTAGCGCAATGGAAATGGACGCCATTGCCTGGACTGCCGGCAATTCCTTTGTTTCAAGAAGCGTATTTAGTTTTGATTTGTCAAAGATTCCTGCAAACAGTACCATCAACAGTGCTTACCTGAGTCTTTGGGGCGATACTAATACAGGAAACAAGGAAGGTGATAGCCCTTTAAGTGGCTCTAATGCATGGTATATCCAACGTGTTAATGCTGCATGGAATGTTAACACTGTTAATTGGAACACGCAACCTACTACTGACACAACTCATGAGATATTAATGCCCCAAAGTGTATCCATTTATCAAATATATAATGGCATTAACGTGACCAAATTAATGCAAGATATTGAAAAAAGTGGGAATAACTACGGGCTTTTAATTCGTCTACAAACAGAAGTACAATTTAGAAGCATGGTATTTTGTTCAAGCCAATACCCTGATACTGCTGAAAGACCATTATTAGTTATCAATTATACAACATCAACAGCAGGTATTGAGGATATTGCCAATAAACCGGTAGTAACCCTGTACCCCAATCCTGCTGCCAATAATTTGACCATTAATTATTCTGCACAAAACAGTGGTGAAGTATATTACAGTATCTATAACTTAATGGGTAAACAATTAGTAAATAACACCCTGCTCGGAAGAGGAACTAATATCATGGGTACCGTTAATACAGGTAACCTGGCATCAGGTATGTACTTTGTACAATTAATTGATGGAGGTAATGTTACCAATTACAAATTCATAAAAGAATAACTATCGTTCAAAATTTAGCTAATTTAGGGGCCCTTTTAGGGCCCTTAACATTTATCTATGCTCAAGTATATTAAAAATATCAAGGATTTTTTAGTTGCCTCAAGAATCTTTCTTCTTATTAAACCATTCAGCGGACTATTTAAAACACTTAGTAATTTTTCTCTTTTTACTTCCTGGCAATCGGCTGCGAACAGAGATAAGACGCTATTGATTAATGACTTTTATGTACCGGGCAGGGACCATAGCAGAAGATATAAGTTATATAATGCAGTCGGCCAGGCGCTGGCACTGGAAGCAAAAAAGATCAATTACCTCGAATTCGGGGTGGCTTCGGGCAGTTCCTTTAAATGGTGGGTCAACTTTAATAAAAATGCCGAATCGCACTTTGCCGGTTTCGATACCTTTGAAGGCTTGCCGGAAAGCTGGGGCGGATATAAAAAAGGGGAAATGTCTTTTCAAATTCCGGATATATCTGACGAACGCACCGCATTTTATAAAGGATTGTTCCAGGAAACACTTAATCCTTTTTTAGACAAAAATGGTAACCGGTTCCATGAATCCTTAAGTATCATTCACCTGGATGCTGATTTATTTTCTGCCACTATTTTTGCACTTAGCCAGCTATATAGATTCATAAAAAAAGGAGACATAATATTTTTTGATGAGCTGAGTGTTCCTAACCATGAATTTCTTGCCTACAAGATTTTTACTGAATCATTCGGCATAAAACTAAAACCCCTCGGCGGAGTAAATAACTTTTACCAGGTTGCTTTTATAGTTGAATAGGCAATGTAAATTTTCTTTTACACCAAAACTAAAAAACCCCCGCTACTATAACGAGGCTTTTTAATAAATGATTTTGCTAAACTACTCTATCCCCAACTTCTTCCTTATGTCTTTAGGTATGGCATTTTTATTCACCATAATGCTGGTAGTTTTGTACAGGAAATAAGGAGCAGATACATAAAAATATCCGTGGCAATAGCCTGATGAACCCCAACTGTTTTTTACGATATAGAACTCATCGCCTTTTTGGTCTTTAGCCATACCGGTAATTTGCATACCATGATCGTCCGTGGTGGTTTGATTATCGAATGCTTGCTGACGCATGGTTTGGGTAATGGAATCCTGTGCCACAGGATTGGTAAATATGGAATCTTTAGCAGATGCTGAAGTGTTTCTGTCTATGGTCATTTGCGGAACAATAGCCAGGCTAAAATTTTTGATATTGCATCCAGGCTCGCTCACATCGGCACCCCATTCAATTGTATAGCCATTTTGAATGGCATTGTCAGCTATGCGGTGAAATTCATCTAGTGGTATGTTGTAAACTTCGCTATGTGCCCAGTTATCGGATACTTCCAAAATAAATTTAGAGTAGAACGGGTGATGGGTAAACGAGGTGAGTTCTACGTAGTCATCAGGGTTTATGCCCAGGTATTGCGCAAATGATTTAGGAGTATATGTTTTACCTTCGTATGTAAACTCAGTTGGCGGAGTGCCCATATACCCGTCTAATGCACCCTCGAAGGCTTTAAGCCAGTTGGGGCTTAGTTTTCCATTATGCTTTTTAACAACCTCATCTAACATGGCCTTAAGAACGGCATCCATTTCCCCCATATCAGGAAGAGAATCTCCCTGTGGCAATCCTCTATATGCCGCAGCAGGCACAATGCCAAATTCGCGCACAGCATTCATTACATCATGTGGTTCGCCACCTTCTGCAAATTGAGCGTGGCCTTCATAACGCACATAGTCAATCGCTTTTTGAACATACATATTGCGTATGACAAACATTTCAGATAAGGCTATATTGCCTTTCCCCATGCGCATCAATTCCGACTCTACAAAAGATTGTGTAGAGAAACACCAGCAGGTACCTGACTTGTTCTGATTTTTAACACTCGATGCCCCATTATCTTTAACAATAGTAAATTGATATTTACTCCCGGCCTTGTTCGTATTAGGAACGTTCGGTGTGTAATCTTGGGCGCTCATTTGCAATGCTGCTATCCCAAAGCTACATGCAAGAATGGTCGTAAGTCGTAAGTTATTAGTCATGAATTATTTAAAATTTATAATGTAATGAATAATGATTTCCCTTTTCTCTTTTTGGATACCATGTCTCTGGCAGCATCAACTATATCCTCTGTGCTATATCCGCATTCCTTATATAGTTCCTGTTGCGTGCCATGTTCAATTACACGGTCTGGTATGCCCAACCGTATTACAGTAGAATTATATTTATTGTCTGCCATAAATTCCAGTACAGCGCTGCCCATTCCGCCCATCAGGCAGCCATCTTCCACAGTAATTACTTTATCGAAATTCCGGAATACTTCATGCAGAATTTCTTCATCTATAGGTTTTACAAAACGCATATCATAATGTGCTGCACTGATGCCTTCATTATCCAGCGTTTTACAAGCATCGACAGCAAAATTTCCGGGATGGCCTATGGTTAGAATAGCAACATCGCTGCCATCTTTTATTTTCCGCCCTTTGCCGACTTCTATCTCTTCAAAAGGTTGCTTCCAATCTACTATTACGCCATTGCCACGTGGATAACGGATAGAAAAAGGGCTTTGTATTTTATCCAGTTGAGATGTATACATCAGGTTGCGCAATTCGACCTCATTCATCGGGGCCGACACAATCATATTCGGAACACAACGGAAAAAAGCTAAATCGAAATTACCGTGATGAGTTGGTCCGTCAGAACCGGCTACTCCTCCTCTATCTAAACAAAATACCACTTTCAGGTTTTGTATAGCGACATCATGTATCACCTGGTCGTAAGCCCGTTGCATAAAGGTTGAGTATATATTGCAGAAAGGGACCAATCCCCTGGTAGCAAGTCCGGCTGAAAATGTAACCGCATGTTGCTCTGCAATACCTACATCAAATGCCCTGTCGGGCATAGCTTTCATCATTATATTGAGTGATGAGCCGGTAGGCATGGCAGGTGTTATACCCATGATGCGCTCATTCTTTTCGGCTAGTTCAACAAGCGTATGCCCAAACACATCCTGGTATTTGGGTGGCTGCGGCTTAGTTGATACAGACTTTATAATTTCACCCGTAATTTTATTGAATGTTCCTGGGGCGTGCCAAAAAGTCTGGTCGCCTTCCTCTGAGAATTTATATCCTTTCCCTTTTACCGTAAGGCAATGTAATATTTTAGGTCCCGGTATTTTTTTGAGATCATTCAGCACTTTTGCCAAATGAACCACATCATGGCCATCAACCGGGCCAAAATAGCGGAAGTGAAGCGATTCGAAAAGATTGCTTTGTTTAAGCAGGGAAGATTTTACCGCATTCTCAATTTTAGCAGCTATATCTTGTGCGTTCGGACCGAACTTGCTTACTTTCCCCAGTAATTTCCACACTTCATCTTTCACTTTATTATAAGTGGGAGAAGTCGTCATGTTAGTAAGGTATTCGCGCAATGCACCCACGTTAGGGTCGATAGACATACAGTTGTCGTTCAGCACTACCAGGATATCTGCCTTAGAAATGCCGGCATTATTCAGGCCCTCAAAAGCAAGGCCGGCGCTCATGGCTCCATCGCCAATAACGGCTATATGCTTGCGGTCAAATTCTTTTTTATATTTAGATGCAACAGCCATGCCCAGTCCAGCAGAAATAGAGGTGGAAGTATGGCCTACGCCAAATGTATCATACTCACTTTCCTTGCGATTGGGGAAACCGCTAATGCCTTTATAGATACGGTTTGTATGAAATATTTCCCTCCTGCCAGTAAGTATTTTATGTCCATAAGCCTGGTGGCCGGTATCCCACACCAATTGGTCGTAAGGAGTATTGAAAGCATAATGCAACGCAACCGTTAATTCCACAACCCCAAGGCTACCGCCAAAGTGGCCACCCTTTTCTGAAACAAGATCAATAATGAACTGGCGCAGTTCTTTACATACTTCGGGCAAATCTTCATATTTCAGTTTACGAAGGTCAGCAGGGTACTGTATATTATCGAGGAATTTATTTTCTCCCATTGAAGCGGGTTGCAAGTAGGTTATTACATGCGCAAATATAGAATAAATCCCCCCATTTAGGGGAAGGATTTGTTACGTTAATTTAAATTAATGTGAATTAACAGGGCTTTCAGGCTTCTATACGGCTAAAAGGCAGGTTGTTAAAGAGTGTTAAGGGATGTCACATTACCAGTTGGAAATATTATTAATACTCCAACGGTTCCTGGCTTGTATGCCTGATTCTCAGTATTAGAATATCACGTTTATTTATCTTATAAGTAATTCTATAATGATATACTGTGAAGGCTCTGTAAGTGCCATCGTTATTGAGCTTGAACCGATCTTCTTCAAAAATGAGCGGGCTTTCAGAAAGAGAACTTATTGTGTTAAGAATTTCAATTCTTACTTTTTCAGCTCCTGTGTGCGATTCCTTCTTAATATACTTAATAGCAGCCTTGAAATAAAGTCGTGCATCCTCATCCCATGCAATGATATGCGATTTTTTTACCATTTCTCTGATTCACGCAATACATCTTCATGCCTTACGAACTTGCCCCCCTTGATACGATTTTCAGCTGCTTCTATTTCTTTATTGTATTGTTCTATCGTAATACGGGGACTTCCTTTTGAACTGGCAAATATGGAACGTATTTTTTTTAAAACAGCTTCATTTTCTGTTTTTAAAAGCATTTCCATTAATTCCAGTTTCTCTGCCTGGATATTCATAGTATTAAGTTTTCACAAATTTACGAAATAAATCAGTGTTCGATATTCTCAAATCATCTTTACTTCGTTACCTCACCCATCGGTTGTCCTAAGCAACCATCGGGATTTGGAATATGTAATAGCCATGAAATAGTGGGGGCTATATTGGTAATGGCTTCTTCTTTTGGCGAAGAACCATGTTTAATTTCACCACCCCAGAAAAGCAGGGGCACATGCGCATCATAATCATACGGCGCGCCATGCGTGGTACCGGTTTTAGCATAAGCCAGCCAGTTGGGAAGCAGGTTTACAATCACATCTCCCGAACGGCTTGGGTAGTAACCATTCAATATTTTTTTGTTAATCATGTCTTTATTTACCTCATCTAATTTATAAGCTGGGATAGCACGTTCTACACCGGGAGTTTGTATGGCAATATTTGCCACTTCCGATTCGATAGATTCCTTATTTAACCCCTTTTCAGCAATAGTTTTATCATCCAAATAAAATTGCTGGTTGCAATATTGCAATGCCAATTCACTTCCATATTTATCATTGAGGTACTGATTCACTTTTGCCAATAACGCTTTATCATCCATATAGCCGGCCGGAACACCTCTATCCATAAGGTATTGAGCGTTTACAGCAGCTCCGTGGTCGGCGGTAAGGAAAACAATCACATTCTTTTTACCTACGTATTTTTCAATAAATGTAAGCAAGGTATCTAAGTCCCTGTCTAAGCGGATGTAGGTATCCTCCAACTCTATTGATTCGGTGCCAAACTGGTGTCCCACATAGTCGGTTGATGAAAAACTAATGGTAAGCATATCGGTAGCATCATGCTTGCCGAGGCTGTCGTTTTTAATAGTTTCAATGGCAAAATCTTTTAGAATATCATCGCCAAATGGAGTTCCTTTTATCAAACCCATTCCATTATTTTTTTCCATCAATACAGGCAAATTATGTGGGAATATGGGAGCGCTTTCTGTTTTGAAAGGCTTTTCATAGGGGTTATCATCGGGCATACTTTCCGTGTAGCTTTTCAGAGATAACAAGGCATACCAAGGTTTGCTCAAATAAGCTTTTGCACGTTGTTCATTATTGAACTTGGTAGCCCAATCGGGTAACGATTGCATATAATAGGTACTGGTGATAAAGTTACCTGTACTATCATCCAGCCAATAGGCAGCATTTGCTCTATGTCCTGCCGGAAGTATGGATGCCCTGTCTTTTTCAGATATACCTATTACCATTGATTTGCCACCGTCGCTCAATTTCAACGCATCGCCAATGGTGCTTACTAATTCACGGCGGGGGGACATCTGTCCTTCCTTAGATGGGCTTCCAACGGTTTTTACACTATCGTCCTGCACGCAATAAACCATTTTACCAAGGCCTTTATCAAACCAGTCGTTGGCTACGATGCCATCCATGCTGGGAGTAGCGCCCGTGTAGATGGCTGTGTGCCCGGGACCCGTGTATGTTGGAACATAATTGTATTGTGCATCATCGAATGAAAATCCTTCATTCATCAATCGTTTAAACCCACCCTTGCCATATTTTTTGGCATACTTATAAAGATAGTCGTAGCGCATCTGATCTACCACGATACCAATAACCAATTTAGGATGATCTTTATTTTCTTTTTTATGTTGTTCGGCACAAGAAGAAAGTATAGAAAGGAGGATAACCGCAGGCAAAAATTTCTTTATCATGTTATAGGAATTGTAAAATTGAATGCGGTAAAAATAAAATAATAGTGTTACTGTAGTGTTAAGTGGTTTTCCACTCCAACAGGTTATCGTCATTATATGTTAGTTCATCATTATCAATAAGCCATTGCACGGTTTTCAATATTTTCTCCTCCCTCACCTGTTTCACTTTATGAACCAAATCATCAAGGGGAATGGGACCCTTATTTAAAGCGACTTTTAGCTGCTCGGCAATGTTTTTAAATTCAAGATCGCTTAATTCCAGTTTGTTTCTTTCAATGCATACATCACATATCCCTCACGGATACATATACTCATTAAACAAAAGGATTTGTATCGTTTCCAGGTGGAGGCTCCGGCATACGATGCATTTATAAAATTACTCTTGCGTTCCTATGAAGGCTTGTTTGATAATTATGTAAATATCCAGGAATATGATTTGGCCAAACGCTCAACGCTCACCGTTGCCGAGGTGGAGAGCTTGTTGCAAAGACTTGATAAGAAACAA
>JABDCH010000080.1:0-9859 GCA_013288205.1 Bacteroidota bacterium
AAAGTCATTACAATTTTGATTGCCAGACCATCCCAGCCCCACATAACCTTTTCCTTCAATTGTGCATGCTGAACAACCATACTGGCCATTACCAGGATAATTAGTAATAGCAGACCAGGTATTGGTGCGTGTATTATATTTATAGAAATCAATCTGATTAGTGTTTGAGCAATTTCGCCCTACGCCAACAAATCCATAGTGTCCTATGGAAAACGCAACATCAAAAGCCCTTGTTACACCCGGAAAGTTAGCTTTTTTGGTCCAGTCACTTTGGCCATATAAACTCCATGAGCAAAATAAAGCAATAGACAGGCACAGGATAGATCTTTTCATACAATTTTATTTGAAACTACAAATGTAATATAAAAATATTCTTCTCTTTTATGAAACATAGTTACCTAAGCAAGAGGCTTCATTTTAGCAGAGTTACTTCCCCGGTGTAACTATGCTGGGTGTTATTCCAATCGGTGGCAGTAATAATGTAAACATAGCTGTCTGCTTGCGAAATAACCCCATTGCCATGTAATGTTCCATCCCATCCTTTGTTGATGTCTGTACTATGGAAAAGTTGCATTCCCCACCGGTCGAATACATACATTTCAAAGCTTTTTATATAGGTGCCTTTAGCTGCAAAAATATCATTTACCCCATCTTCGTTAGGAGAAAAAGCACTCGGGATATATAACGTATAAAGCGGAGAAATAAAAATGCAATTGGTCGCAGTATCAATACAGCCTTTGTTATTTTCTACTACGAGCTGGGGACAGTAGAAGCCTGTATCCTGATATGTATAAACAGGATTGATGATGGAAGTTTGAGGCGACAAAGATTCACCATCACCGAAACTCCACCAGCGGAAGGCAATGCCATAGATATCGCTTGAGTTATCGGTAAATTGTACTGTAGGATTAAGAATAGTAACCGGCTGAGGAGCGTAAGTAAAGCTGGCATTAGGTTTGCTGTAAACGGTAATCATATTTATCTTATCAAGCGTTGCACTACAGCCGCTATCTGATATAGCCGTTAAGGTTATATTGTATTCTCCATTTGAAGGGTAGCAATAAATCGGGTTTTTTGCTGAGGAAGTATCTCCGTTTCCAAAAGTCCATACATATTGCCTGATACCCCCCTGAGATATGGTTGTATAATTTCGAAATTGTATACATAAGGGTGCACAGCCTTGGTCAAAATCAGCATACATGCTTATTGCAGGCGAGGGGTTTGCAGACACAGAAAGCGCTGCCGTAGTAGTAGAGCCGCATCCGTCTACTACGGTAACGGTATACATAGAACTTCCCGTGGGCACCACTGTAATGCAATTATTGGTAGTATTTACAGGTTGCCATAGATAAGAAACACCATCGATAGCTCCAATTGCATTCGCACAAAGTGTAGTTGAAGCACCTACGCAGACGGATTTTTTTCCGTCTATTTCAACTGCAAAAGAAGGTCCGTATTGAAGAATGATGTCGGCACTTGCCGTGCAGCCGTTTGCATCTGTCACTATCACAGAATAGTTATTAGTTCCCGTGGCTGTAATGGTAGCTATACCGGATGTGCTACCCGAACTCCAGGCATACTTATAGGGCGGGGTTCCTCCCGTTGCCCCGGCAATAAGATTTCCGGTACTGTCTTTGCATATGATCTTTGGTTCGCTGATGGAAGCAAGTAATTGCAAAGGCTCTGTAAGAGTAACAGAGGCAGTGGCAATACATCCCAAGGCATCAGCAGCTTTTACGGTATATGTCAGGGCAAATAAACCCGATGCGGAAGCATTTGTGCCGCCGCCGGGTGTCCATAAATATGTATACGGATTTACTCCTCCGCTTGCTGTTGCGGTAGCGATTCCGTCATTTCCATTAAAACAGCTTACATTTTTAACCGAAGAGATGTTGACGGAAGTTGTTGTAGGTTGGGTTATGCTTACGGTACTACTTGCCGTACACTGGTTGTTATCGGTTACGGTGATGCTATATGTTCCTACACTCAACCCGGTTATAGTTGCCGTAGTTTGATTAGAGGGAGACCAGGAATAGGTATAGGTGCCTGTGCCTCCGCCGGCTGTAGCAGTTGCACTTCCATTGGGTAAATTACAAGAAGCATGAATAGCGCTGGTAGTAATGGATAGGAGGGGCGGTTGGGTAATGGTTGCTGTGGCTGTGGCGGTGCATCCGTTCAAATCAGTTACCGTAACGGTGTAGGTTCCGGGTTTAAGCCCTGTTTCTGTTGCATTAGTTCCCCCGGGGTTGGTCCAGGAGTAACTATACGGTGCAGTTCCTCCACCTGCTGTAACCGTAGCGCTTCCGGTTCCGCCATAGCATAATATGTTGTTCAGTGAACTAATGGTAGATGTTAATTGTGAAGGTTGAGTTATAACTATCGATGTACTGCCGGTACACCCTATAATATCAGTTATTCCAATAGTATAAGTTCCTACATTTAGCCCGGTTACATTGCTGGTGGTTTGTTTGCCGGGATTCCATAAATAGGTATATGGCGATGTTCCTCCTGAAACGTTTATACGGGCGCTTGCTAATTGTCCTTTGCATGGAATATTATCAATAGTATCTGTTGCTATAATTTCCGGAGGGGCAGTAATGGTTGCAGTGGCTGTTGCGCTGCATCCATTCATATCTTTTACAGTAACAGTAATGGTTCCGGCACATAATCCGGTAGCCACGTCTGTGGTTTCTCCGGAGGGGGCCCAACTGTATGTATAAGGTGAGCTTCCGCCTATAACATTGGCCGTAGCGCTGCCTATGCAATTTCCGTAGCATTGTTCATTGGTTGTAACATTTATTGCAACACTGTTTATATTTCCGGCTATAACATTTATTGTTTTTGAAACGGTGTCCGGTCCTCCACACGCAGTTATTATTAAAGTTACTGTATAGGTTCCCGAATGTGAATAATATATGTCAGGGTACTGTAGGTTTGATGAGGAAGGGCTGCCACCCGGAAAAGACCAACTCCAAGAAGAAACAATATAAGACGTGCTATCACTAAATTTAACCGAGTCATTAGTGCAGGCAATAGAGGTATCTGTTACATTAATTTTAAAAACAGGGGTATATTCCCATAAATCATTTAAACAGACCCTGTTGGTATCGAAGCCTGTAGAAATATAACCATGGTTATCTGCAGCAAAAGCGACTCCGTATCCGGTAGATAATTTAGAACCGGCCAGGTAACTGAATTCGCACCACGACTTAGTAACAGTATCGTACGTCCAACCGTCCCGTAGCCCGGTACTGGTGCATTGGGCTCCCGAAGCCACATAGGCCCTGGAACCAAGACAAAATACACCGGGATTGCCTCCTACGCCATATGCTGCCGGAATAGGAGCAATAGTTGTCCATGTATCACTGGCGGTATCATATTCATACATTTTTGTATAGCAACCGGGATTATAATAACCATCTCCTTCATATCCGTGGTTGCCAATAGAAAAGGCTATGGCACTTTCAACACCTCCCGTCTCGGGATAATTTTTTAACTGGGTCCAGGTATTTTGGTGCGCATCGTATACCCAAACATCATAGAAATAGGGAGGCCCGTTCGGACTGCCGGCTACAAAATACGCCTTATGCCCGATTACAAAAGGGAAAGTAGAATACCTCGCCTTACCGGGGAAACTGGCCATTTGGGTCCAGGTATTGGTATTCGTATCATAACTCCAGAAGTCTTTAAAATTAGCATTGTCCCATCCGAGCCCTACATAGCCTTTTCCTTCGATAGTGCATGCTGAACAGCCATATTGGCCATTTCCCGGATAATTAGCAATAGGAGACCAGGTATTGGTATGCGTATCGTATTTATAAAAATCAGTATAGTAATTATTACCTGAGCACCATCCCACGCCTACAAATCCATAGTGTCCTATAGAAAATGCAACATCATAACTTCTTGCCGAACCTGGAAAGTTAACTTTTTTAGTCCAGTCAGATTGCCCCAGCAAACTGCAGGAACAAAATAAAAGAAATAACACACACGAAATAACTCTTTTCATGAAATAACTACCGGTATATTATTACTTATACGAAAATAGATATAAAATCGTTGGGTAAAGCAAATTAAATATCCGAAAGAATAAGGCTATCAATATCTTATTAACCTTCCGTTCTCATCGCTTCCCTTCTGAATTCTGCGCACAATATGGCAGTAGCCATAGCGGCATTCAGCGATTCGGCACCACCCTGGTACGATGGTATTTTAATAGCATTGGTAATATACTTAGTTAGTTCAGGCGAAATACCATTCGATTCGTTTCCTATTATTAATAGTCCGTGGGTACTTAGTTTTTCCTTGAGGATGCTTGTTCCGTCAAGCTTGGCCCCATATACAGGGCTTTGTTTTTCCGCACATTCTGACAATATGGACCGCAGGTTTTTATAATCCAGTTGTACCCGTGCAATCGAGCCCATGCTGGCTTGTACTACCTTGGGGTTGTACACATCTACACATTCGGGGGTGCAGAAGATATGCTTTATGCCAAACCAATCGGCAATGCGGATGATAGAGCCCAAATTGCCCGGGTCGCGTATATCGTCCAACACCAGGGCCAGTTCCTTTTGAAGGTCGGGCAGGATGGCATTTTCTTGCGGTATGCGGCATATAGCCATAATGTTGGGAGGGGTAGTAAGTGCGCTTATCTTCTTCATCTCCTCCTCTGTAACCTGTGTGAAAGGCCTATTGCCGAAATAATTTCCAGAAGCATACACATGCACTACTTCGATAGTGGTTGATTGCAATAGCTCTTCCACAATCTTTTTTCCCTCCGCAATAAACAGGTGCATCTGCTCCCTGTTCTTTTTCTGCTGGAGCGACTTTATTAGTTTTATTTGCGCTTTCGAAATCATCTTTAAATCAAGTATAAATTGTTAATTGTAAATGCTGAATGGTAAATGAATTTCATTAACAATTTACAATTAATAATTCAGCATTTACAATTTACCATTCGCTTTTTGTATTGCCTTGCGCACACTTCCTTCTTTCAGTAATAATTTTTCTGCTTCCGCAGGACTTATTTTCAATTCATTTACCAGCATGCGTGTACCTCGTTTCACTAATTTATTGTTCGACAGTTGCATATCTACCATGCGGTTGCCTTTTACCCGGCCGAGTTGTATCATAACACTGGTGGAAATCATATTCAATGCCAGCTTTTGGGCTGTACCGGCTTTCATGCGGGTACTGCCTGTAACAAACTCAGGCCCGGTGAGCAATTCCACCGGGTAGTCTGAATTAGACGACAAAGGCGAATTTTCCGTGCAGCAGATGGAACCGGTCGTAATTTTATGCTTGCGGCATTCAGCCAATGCGCCCACCACATAAGGGGTTGTACCCGAAGCGGCTATGCCAATTACTACATCCTTTGTGGTTATTTTATATTTCTTTAAATCTTTCCAGCCCTGTTTGGTATCGTCTTCGGCAAACTCAACCGCCTTGCGTATGGCTGTATCGCCCCCGGCAATAAGCCCTATCACCAATCCCTGCGGAACCCCGAAGGTAGGCGGGCATTCCGAAGCATCTACAATGCCGAGCCGTCCGCTGGTGCCTGCACCCATGTAAAAGAGCCGTCCGCCTTGTTTCATTTTCGAGACAATCTTTATGACCAATCGCTCAATAGTGGGGATGGCTTTTTCTACAGCAAATGGTACGGTTTTATCTTCCTTGTTAATGTTGACAAGCAATTGGCGCACCTTCATTTTTTCGAGGTTATTGTAATGCGATGTGGTTTCGGTAAGCGGAAGTTTCTTCATATTCATAAGCTATTAGCCAGTAGCTCTGACAGCAATTAGCTATTGTATAGGCGGAGGCATAATTTTATCGATTACTACAAAAGCGCCGGGATAATCTTTACGAATCTTTTCCAGGAAATCTACTGCTTGCAACCGGTTGCGAAAATCGCCTACACTGATCCGGAAATAGGGTTGTTTATAGGTGATGTAAGCGGGTACATTGGGGTATCTGCCAGCAAACTCAGATTGCATTTTATCAATGGCATTCTTCTCCTGGCTAAAGTTTATCTGCACCCGGTAGCCCGGCGATGTACCGCGATTATAACGTTGGTATTGGTATATTTTGTTTTCGGTGTTTTGCACCGCTGCCGGAGCGTAGATGTGGATACCCGTATCGGGCATGGGCTGTATGGGTGCAATTACCACCATCGGAGCATGTACCGACGTATCTGTATGCACCATCTTAGTTGTATCATTCACCTGGGCTATGGCGCCTACACTCACAGATAAGCAGCTAAGGGTTACCAGCTTTTTCATGAAGAGGAATTGGTGTTAGAGCTGGCTCCAATTATCCATACCATAATCCACCCTAGTAAAAAAGGGCTGGTAACCTGAATAGTCCAGGGTTGGAAGAAAGCTACCAATGCACAAACAATTGCTGTAGCTACAAAGCCTTTTACAGCTATACTCTGGGTTTTATTTTTGATTAAACGGAATGCCATAATGCTGCAAAGATAAAAAAGAGATATAAGATAGAAGGTACTTATCGCTAGGAATACTTAAATGAAAAAGAGTAATGAAGACTTTAATTAGACCGGAGATATTCTCGTTGAAAAAAGTAATGATATTTGCAAGAAAATAAGAAGCCCCCGCCAATTAACTAATATAATCGGGAACGTCTAAGTAATTTTTTAATTCCTGAACATCATCTCTTATAGCGTCGAGAACTTTAAGATTATTTATCTTGATCTCAATCATTCTCAAATCAGGAGAAAGTTTAGATAATTCAACTTTAATGACTTTAGCATCTTTATATAAATCACCATCTTCTCCTTGAATTGTTTTTACTTTAACAAGGATAGCATCAAGTAAATCAAAAATTGCCTTTTTAGGGTCAATATTGTCTTTTTCATCAATAATTGGTACAGATGGAAATTCACCTTTTGGATATTCATCTATAAGGCCTTCTGTGAATTTTAAATATTCTTTTTCAAACTCCTTATCTTTTGATTCAATATACACTATCCCAGACGGAGTGATTTGAAGCCTTACATCGCCAAGTGGGTAGGTAGCTTTTACCCATCCCATAGTTTCCAAATATTTTCCAATTTCCAAAACTTCACCAAAAGAATTAAGGTGTTTAATTGCTCTTAATAAAGCGACAAGACTAACATAACCAGTTGGTTTTAGTGTTTTACCATCCTTTAATATTCTGACTATAAAGTCTAATAGTTGAGTATATTTCAGTTTTTCCATAATGCCTATGATAACACGAGTCGAGATTCTTTTCTCGTAGAATGAAAAAGATTATATGTCATATTCTCCATAAATTCATAATGACCAAGTAGCAAGTATGGGCATTGTTCATCATAGACGGCCAAAATCTGTAATTCCTTTCCTTTTACAATAATTCCCAATCTATAAACTGGGTAATATTTACCGCTACCACCTCCATACTTAAGATAGAGTTCATCCACTGGTTTTAAATTTTCAATAAGTGTTTTATATACTCCATTTATTACTGAAATGTCCGCTCCAGTATCTATTTTAAATTCCCTTGCCTTTATATCTGTATTCCCCGTATCTAAGTTTTTTAAAATTACCTCAAGAATGGGCAAATTAATATACTTGGGACGATGTCTTAAATTTAAAAGAGTCTGTTTGTATTTTTGCTTAATATCTACTTTATTTGCCATAATCATACTCTTTAACGGGAGGCAAAGGTAAATTTTTTGTGATTCCTCAACAAAAATATGCAAGAAAATACTATTTTCTTAAAATTATATTCACTTTTGAGGAATAATATTGATTTTCAACTTAATTCTTATCTCTCATTACCTTATCAACTGCACAAAGCCTTGCTTTTTATTAGAGCGGCCATCTTTGCAAATAGATTGGATAGTATAATAATATACTCCCGCAGGCGCATCGGTTGCTCCTTTTGTTTTCCCATCCCAGGGTAGGGCAGGGTTAGTAGAATTGAAAATTTCTTGTCCCCAGCGGTCATATATGGAGATAGAGTAGGAGGCAATATCATTTACATTAATTTCAAACACATCATTCACCCTGTCGCCATTGGGAGAATAAAGAATTGGCTCCCATGCAAAAACATAGGAGCCAAAATAAAGCTATTTTTTTTATGTTTTTCATTTGAAAATTACTGCAATTTAGTAATTTTTGCATGTTCAACCTGGTTTCCGTGTACTACTTGTACTATATAATTTCCATTGGGCAGGTTAGCTAAGGGGATTTGTTTACTAATGGCTACTATGGCTAATTCAGCGCTGAATTAGCAGCTTCCCTTGCCCTACTAAATTACCTGTTTCTTCGTATACTCTATACATATAAACTCCATTGGATTGGCTAGATAAATCAATACTGAATATTGAGTTCTCTATATTGAGTTGAGAATATACTGGTTGGCCTAATACATTATAAATTTCAACATTACACCCTGTATTTACATTTGATAATGATAGGTTGAATTGCCCATTATTTGGATTAGGGTATACTTTCACCTTTCCGCTTTCTACTTTCACTTCGCTTACTCCTGCCGTAGTTGCGCCACAGCCATCTGTATAATTGCCACCTGTCCATTCGGCTATGTAGTTTATACTATCCCCGTCAATTGTCCAAAAGGCACCGCCAATATATAAACTATCCTTATAGATACAGGATGTTACAATGGCATTATCAAATGTACTGCCCATACTGCACCATTTGCTACCATCCCATTCAGCAATGTATGAAGCAGGGATTCCCCCTGCTTCCCCAAGTTGTCCCATTGCATATAATTTATTATTATATACCGTCAAATTAAATATTTCGTAATCAGTTCCTCCGCCTACAGCTTTCCATTGAGTGCCATCCCATCGCTGGATATTGTTATCTGCATTCCTATCAGCCGTAGAAAAATTACCAGCCACATACAATTCACCATTATATACGGCCATAGTATTTACCCAACCATTAACGCCTTTTATGCCTGTATCTACAGCGTGCCATCCCATATTATCCCATCTTAATATTTCTCCTATCCCACCATTATTTCCCGCAAAACTGCCTCCTACATAAATGCTGCCATTATAGGCGCATATTGTGTTAAGGTATTGCCAGGAAGAAAAATGAGGAAAATTCATGCTATGCCAGTTGGTATCATCCCAATAGGCGACACTATTACAGGGGAACCCAGCTATGCTATCGAATTCTCCTGCTACGTACAATTTATCATTAATGACGGCAACAGGGCCACAGAGGTCCTCCCCCAGATTTAACTGATTTTCTGTGAATGGTTGTACAGACAAAGAATCCCATTTGGTACCATCCCAACTACCCATGCCCAATGCACGAACTCGACCTAAGGATGTGAATAGCCCGCCCACATATAATTTATGATGATATTCCACCATCGCAGCAGGAGGCGGATTTGAATTAAATGCATCTGATGCATCAATTCCTGCACCCAACGAATCCCATTTCACCCCGTTCCAGCGGGCAATACCTTGCATGTGCATACTTTCGACTTCAGTGAATTCGCCGGACATATAAAGATAGTTTGAATCGGCACATAAGAAACTTGGATAATCATCCATCTTCTTAGTATTCAAGGTTTGCCAATGCTGTTGAGAAAATGTATCTATAACTATACAAAAAAACAACCAAAAAAGACTTGCTTTTTTCATGTTACTAACCTTAAAATTTATTGCAATTTAGTAATTTTTGCGTGTTCAACCTGGTTTCCGTGTACCACTTGTAATATATAATTCCCATTAGGCAGGTTAGCTAAGGAGATTTGTTTACTAATGGCTACTATGGCTAATTCAGCGCTGAATTAGCAGCTTCCCTTGCCCTACTAAATTACCTGTTTCTTCGTATACTCTATACATATAAACTCCATT
>JABDCH010000080.1:9959-11204 GCA_013288205.1 Bacteroidota bacterium
TGGCTACTATGGCTAATTCAGCGCTGAATTAGCAGCTTCCCTTGCCCTACTAAATTACCTGTTTCTTCGTATACTCTATACATATAAACTCCATTAGATTGGCTAGATAAATTAATACTGAATATTGAGTTTTCTATATTGAGTTGAGAATATACTTGCTGGCCTAGTACATTATAAATTTCAACATTACATGTTGTATTTACATTTGATAATGATAAGGTAAATTGCCCGTTGCTTGGATTGGGATAAACTTGTACATTTTCATTATCTGTTTTCACCTCGCTTATTCCTGCCATAGTTGCGCCACAGCCATCTGTATAATTACCACCTACCCACTCGGCCACATAAGGTAGGCTATCCCCATCTATTGTATGAAATGTTCCGCCTATATATAAGCTATCTTTATATGTACAGGCTGCTCCAACCATAAGGTCAAAGGTACTTCCTAAACTGCACCATTTTGTACCATCCCAACAGGCAATGGAATTGGCTGATATACCACCTGCCATTGATAATTCACCCATCGCATATAGCTTATTGTTGTATACTGTTAAACTAAATATTTCGTAATCTGTTCCTCCGCCTACAGGTTTCCATTGGGTACCATTCCATCGCTGAATGTTGTTATCTATATTGCCATCCGCCGTTGAAAAATAACCCGCCGCATACAATTCTCCATTATATACTGCTATTGTGTTTATCCAATCATTCTTACCTACAACCCCGCCACCTACGGCGTTCCAGTTTTTGCCATCCCAAGATGATATAAAGTGTATGCTATCTTGAGCAAACCCTCCGGCCACGTATATATCACCATTGTACTCACAAATAGAAGTAACTACAGAAAAATGTATAAGATTTGGAAAATTTAAACTGCTCCAGTTTGCACCATCCCAACATGCCACACCAATACAAGGAAAACCCGCTACTGTATCAAATGCTCCACCTACGTAGAGTTTGTTGTTTATTACTGCCAGCGCTGCCACTAATTTGGTTACATTTACGTTTTGTGCAATAAAAGGCCGAACAGGCATAGTGTCCCATTTTGTCCCATCCCAACTACCTATAAATACGGCGTTCACCTTCCCCAATGATGTAAATAACCCACCTACATATAATTTGTTGTGATAGGTTATCATTGCTATTGTAGGGTCCGGACTAAAATTCCCGGTAAGGTATTGCAAACCGTCAATACCGGCTCCCATAGAATCCCATTTTATGCCATTCCACCTTGCAATACCTTGT
>JABDCH010000081.1 GCA_013288205.1 Bacteroidota bacterium
CTCCGAACATGTAGTGTCCACCTGTGTCTGTTTTTTGAGAAACATCAGAACCATCAGAACCCACCATACGAACGGTAGCTCCGTTAATTCCTCTATGGCTGTCGATATCATATACTGTTCCTTCCATTACAAATAGGATAGGAGGAAGGTAGAATGAATAAATGTCATCACTTCCTTTGCCGCCCGGACGGTTTGAAGAAAGATACCCTCTTGAGGTATTACCTTGAAATATGATACCGAAATCATCGCCTTCCGAATTGATGGGAGAGCCCATATTACTTGGATTGCCCCATTTGTTATCACTTAAAAGAGCTGCATGGAAAACGTCTAAGCCGCCCATTCCGGGTAAGCCGTCTGATGAATAGTAGAGTGAACCATCAGCATGGATATAAGGATACTCTTCGTTACCTGGAGTATTAATGGCAGTACCCAGGTTTTCCGGATTACCCCATGATTTTGTTTTTTTGTTATATTGGCTCATCCATAAGTCAAATCCACCTTGTCCGCCGGGCATATCGGAAGTGAAAACAATTGTGTTTCCATCTCCTGTAACAGCCGGGTGACCGTAGGTAACGGTATCAACCTGGAAGTTGAGCAGTACCGGATCGCTCCAGTTATTGCCCCTGTGCTGAACAGAGTATATTTTACATTTTGAGCCTTTGTTTTTCACATCAGCACAACGAGTAAAATACATCGTTTTAAATGTTTTATCAAAGGTAGCGCTACCTTCGTTGTCAGGTGTATTAATAGGAGCAGGCAGTGGTAAAGGAGCGCTGAACTTGCCATTCTTGTCCAATTTAGTATCGAAAATATCAGAGAAGTTTTGTCCTAACCCGTCATCTACTTTATCTCCCATAGTTCCGGGGCGTGTAGAGGTGAAGGTTAATTCATCCATTCTTTTATCAGCATATGCTGGAGAAAAATCTTCGTACTTGGTATTTAACTGTGCCATGTTGGTAACAACGTAGCGAGTTGGAGCAGCCGATAGTTGTTGTGCCAGCTGGGCAGATTTAATACCATTGGCGCCTCTCGGGTCAGTAGGCACTTTTTGTGCGTATTGCTGATAGGATGATAAAGCATCGTCATACTTTGCCTCCATCATTTGCTCATCAGCCAGGTAAAGTACAGCAACTGCATCGTCGTAATTGCTTTTTATGGCCTGTTGATACTCTTGGGCAGCATGCTTGGTATCGCCGGTTAAGCGATAACATTCTGCAATTTGAAATAGAATGCGCGCCTTTTCTTCCTTTTTGGGGTTTTGGGTCAGCGCCTTCTTATAAATGTCAATAGCGGTAAAGTATTCCATGCTTTGGAAAGCTTTGTCACCAGACCTGATAAAGGCCTTCTGTGCCGAAGCAGAGATAGTGATAATGGAAACTAATAAAATGGAGTTAATAGTAGATTTTAATCTTTTCATAAAGTGTTGACTTTTAGTTTTTCGGCTGCTAATATAGGAAGAATTTTAAAATACAACCTTTTTTTTTATTTTTTTTATTTGATGAATAATAATTCTCTGTACTTTGGGAATGGCCACATCGAGTCATCTACAATTAATTCCAGCTTATCAGCATGGTAGCGTATTTCGTCAAAGCACGCTTTTACTTTTTCGCAATAAGCAAAGGCCTTGTCGGTTGCATCTTCAATTTTATTGGCTTTTTTTCTTTCCTCAATCATTTGCTCAGTTCGGCTCTGTATAACAGATACCCTTTCGCTGATTTCCTTTATCATGGCAATTTGTGTATCGGCTATATCTTCATACCTGCCGCCATTGCCCATCGGTTCTGCCATAGCTTTACCTTTTCTTGAATCCATCTCAACATTCGCCAGCACCTGGCTGGAACTGAATACTTCCTTTAGCCCTTTTACATTATTAATGAGTAGATTTTGATATTTCAGGGCAACAGGGATAATTTGGGTCAATGCCATATCAGCCATAATACGGGACTCGATTTGTATCTTTTTGGTATACATTTCTGCTTGTATCTCGTGGCGGGCTTCTTGTTCACGTTTTGAAAATATGCCCTGTTTTTCAAAAAGATTGATTGCTTTTTCGGTTATTAGCGCTTCCAATGCTTCGGGAGTAGTTTGTACATTCGGCAATCCACGGCGGGCAGCTTCTTTTACCCATTCGTTACTATAGTTGTTGCCTTCGAAGCGTATATTGGCCGACGCTGTTACATAGCCTCTGAGGACTTGAATAATAGCTTCTTCTGTCGAAGTAGACTTATTTACCCGTTTATCAACATCTGTTTTAAACTGGGTTAGCTGTTCTGCTACAATAGTATTAAGCACCAGCATTGCCTGGGCGCAGTTAGCAGATGAACCCACGGCACGGAACTCAAACTTATTTCCAGTGAAAGCAAATGGCGATGTACGGTTACGGTCGGTATTATCAAGAGTTAATTCAGGAATATGGCCAATATCGAGTTTGAGTGATTTCTTTTCCGACGATTTTCCGGGTTTCCCTTTGGTTTCTCCCTGCGCAAAGGTATCCAGCACTTTTGTTAATTGCTGGCCAATGAATACGGAGATAATAGCTGGTGGGGCTTCATTTGCTCCAAGCCTGTGTTCATTACCTGCAGAGGCTATGCTTGCCCTCATTATATCAGAATAATCGTGTACAGCTTTAATAGTATTAATAAAGAAGGTAAGAAATTGCAGGTTCGATTCAGGGGTTCTACCCGGGCTAAGGAGGTTTTTACCGGTATCGGTGGACATGCTCCAGTTATTATGCTTACCCGAACCATTTACTCCTGCAAAGGGTTTTTCATAAAAAAGAACCCGCAGTTTATGACGGCGGGCCACTTTATCCATTAAGTCCATTAATAACTGGTTGTGATCAACCGCAATATTGGCTTCTTCAAAAATAGGGGCTACCTCATATTGGTTAGGGGCTACTTCGTTATGCCTTGTTTTTAATGGAATACCCAATTTATAGGATTCAGTTTCGAAGTCGCGCATATATTCATTTACCCGTTCCGGTATCGAACCAAAATAATGGTCTTCCAGTTGCTGTCCTTTAGCAGGGTTTGCTCCAAATAGGGCCCGTCCGGAATGAACCAAATCAGGGCGTACACTAAACAAGGCCTCATCTACTAAAAAATATTCCTGTTCCCACCCTAATGTGGAGATTACTTTTTTTACATCCTTATCAAAATAATTGCATACCGGAACAGCTGCTTTATTTAACGCATTTAAAGCTTTAAGTAAAGGTGTTTTATAATCCAGAGCTTCACCGGTATATGATATATATATAGTAGGTATGCAAAGTGTTTTTCCAAAGATGAAAGCAGGGGAGGAAGGATCCCACCCGGTATACCCTCTTGCCTCAAATGTACTGCGGATTCCACCACTAGGAAAGCTGGATGCATCGGGTTCCTGTTGAACTAACTGACCGCCGCCAAACTTTTCAACTACTTTTCCATTGGGAGCTATATCAAGGAACACATCATGCTTTTCGGCCGTAGCTCCTGTTAACGGCTGAAACCAGTGCGTATAATGGGTAACCCCGTTTTCCAACGCCCATGTTTTCATGGCAATGGCCACTTCATCGGCTGTTGCCCTATCGATAGGAGTGCTCGACTCCATAGCCATTCTTACTGTTTTTAAAATACCTTCAGAAAGATATTTCTGCATTACCTCGTAGCTAAATACATTTACCCCGAAGAAATCAGATACCTTATTGGAAGGAAGCTCTACGTTCAGGGGTTGGCGTGAAATAGCTTCTTGTAAGGCTTTAAAGCGAATTGAGCTCATGAGTAAGATGGGTTTTGAAATTCCACGCAAAGATAATTTTTTTCACGGGAAATTTTATCAATTAATTTTTTAGTTTTTATTAACAAACCTCCCTTAGAATATTCGGTATTATAAGATTTGTACTTTAGCAGCATACAATCGAATAATGGATTCTAGCGGAAACTCAAATATACTATTACGGACCGTAAAATTCACTTTGCTGGCTCTTATCGCATGCTGTTTTGTTTACTGCAATACATCCAATAATAAAATTGCTTCCTCTTTTTTAAAGAGAAAGTACACCAAAGGCCATTTTCTTGATAGACCGAGTAAAGTCTCAACGGACTATTTAATGTATGGTAACAACACTCCGATTAGTGATGCAAAGCCCGTTACAGGCAATAATGATGTTACGTTAATAAATTCAAATCAACCTATTAATAACCCATTACCACCTACCGTATTATTTCCTAAGCTGCTGAACTATGCAGGAACAATAGCCCGGAACAATAGTAAGGTTTCGTATAATTCTTCGCCTGAGGGGCCAGCTTATTTATCAGGGCATCCTGATATAAAACGCAGCGACCACGGTTTTGCAAAGGCACAGCCCTACCTCATAGGCCTTATTGTTTGCGTAGCACTTATCCTTCTATTGCTGGCCCTTGCCAGCAATGCTACAGGTATAAGCGGCAATGCCTTTGGAGGGTGTTTCTTTATCCTTATTGTTCTTCTGATTGCAATAGTTGGAATCGTTTTCCTGATACTCTTTTTATGTGCTCTTGCACCACCGGCAACTTAAAACTTGAAGCTAAGCCCCAATGCGGCATTAGAGTAACCATAGCCGAATTCGAGCCAAATACCGACCCTATTGCTTAAATAATAACGGGCTCCGATGTAAAGACTTAAAGCCAGGTAACTATTATAGGTGTTTTCATAGTAGTAATAGTGCGGATTCCCCGGATTATGAAAATCAGGGTCGCTGCTTGATACATTATAGCTGAGATCATAATAGGCCAGCATCAAACCTATATAAGGATCAAACCGATCGCTACGGGTAAAATTCCAATGATAAGCACTACGGAAACCCAATATATAATAATTCCAGTTTTGATTGTAATAATACCCTGAATGTGGGTCGGTATAATCGTAGGAAGCTCCTTTGTAAGAAAATAATCCGCCCAGGCTTATAATACCGGGACCAACATGGTCGAACGTTCCATTATCGTAGGTTATCACTAAATTGGGAGTGGATGAATACCCATCGCCAATATACGTATAATCACCTCCAACTCCAACTCCAATACTTAGCACATTAGTACCTTTTCCAAAAGCATTGGTATTGGATGGCAGGTCGGAGTTGTTAGAATTAGACGATTGGGCAGAAGCACCGGATGATAAGAAAAGTAAGATGCTAAGGCTTAATGTGGTAATAAAATTGGATGTTTTCATGTTGATGTGTTTAGGGGTTGCAAAAGTATTAAACCTAAAAGTGTTAGTATTGGTTTTCAACAAAATACCTGCATTTTTCAACGAAATGAAGGCTTATTCGACGAACCATCTTAATTGCTCGACAAACCAATTATTTGGGTAGGTATTCTTTAAGCAAGTAAATTCTTTATTTTGCAAACTCAACAGGTAATAAAAACTATGCAAAAGAAAATATTATTGTTAGGCTCCGGCGAGTTGGGCCGTGAACTCTCTATTTCCCTGCAACGGTTGGGGCAATATGTAATTGCTGTCGACAGTTATGCCGGAGCGCCTGCCATGCAGGTATCACAGGAGTTTGAAGTAATTAATATGTTAGACGGTGATGCGCTCGACCAGCTTGTTGCCAAGCATAAACCTGATTTAGTGGTACCTGAAATTGAGGCTATCCGCACAGAACGTTTTTATGATTATGAAAGTCATGGAATAACGGTTGTCCCCAGCGCCAAAGCAGCCAATTTTACTATGAACCGGAAGCAAATTCGCAACCTGGCTGCAGATGAATTGAAATTACGCACCGCTAAGTATGCCTATGCTAAAACAAACGAAGAATTTTTAGCTGCTGTTGAAAAGATTGGTATCCCCTGTGTGGTGAAACCTTTAATGAGTAGCAGCGGAAAGGGGCAAAGCATTATAAAAAGTAAAGATGCTATTGAAAAGGCATGGAAATATGCCATGGAAGGCAGCCGGGGCGATTATGCCGAAGTAATAGTGGAGGATTTTATTGAGTTTTATGCGGAAATAACGTTGCTAACCGTAACTCAAAAGAATGGAGAAACACTTTTTTGCCCTCCTATCGGACACAGGCAGGAAAAGGGCGATTACCGCGAAAGCTGGCAGCCTTATGTGATACGCGCACAAGATTTGCAGGCAGCTCAACACATGGCTGGTGAAGTAACCAAAGCCCTTACAGGTGCGGGTATCTGGGGCGTTGAATTTTTCCTCACCGATAAAGGTGTTTATTTTTCTGAACTTTCGCCCCGCCCGCACGATACAGGCATGGTAACCCTTGCAGGTACACAAAACTTAAATGAATTTGAATTGCATGCACGGGCTATTTTAGGCCTTCCTATTCCACAAATCACCTTGGAAAGAGCGGGAGCTTCGGCAGTACTATTGGCAGATGAATATGGTAAAGTTCCGGTTTATTCGGGGGTAGAAGAGGTATTAAAAGAACCCGGAACTGACATACGTATATTCAATAAACCTTCCACAAGGCCCTATAGGCGTATGGCGGTAGTATTGACTTACGACAGACCGGATGCCGATGTTAATCAGTTAAAAGAAAAAGCCAAAACTCTTTCAAAAAAGCTTTCTGTAAAGCCCACACAACCACTTTAAGCCAGGTGTATACATAGCCAAATAAATAACCATTGTGTAAACAAGGCCCCGTCGTAAAGCAAGGAAAATAAAAGGGCAGGCTGTTTGTTTTTTGCAAGCTGCAAAAGCACAATTCCTATAGATGAGGAAAGAAATAATCCAATAGCAGGGCGAATAGCTAAATGGGTATAAAAAAACTGAATACTCACCAGGACGATAAAAAGCAGTAATAATAAGCTGCCGACCTTTACAGAATTTTTAGCACCAAGCCTTACTGGCAATGTTGAAACGCTTTTCATCCTGTCGAACTGCATATCGCGTATATCAAATGGTATGCACATGGCAAATAAAAACAACAGGCTCCGCACAAATATAAATAGTACTTCCCGCTTAGTCATGGCAGCCAAGGATTCCCGGTAAACAACCGGAAGAAAGGTAGTGAGCCAACAGAAAGCGAATGCGATCCAGAATGTTTTGAGCCAATACAGGTCGCGCAGCCTTTTCCAGCCTTTAGTGGTAAGAATAAGTGGAAAAGTATAGCCCATCCCCAGCAATCCCACGGGGATAAATACCACCCAAGTGCGTATGGGCATATAGCGTAATTCAATCAGCATAAAGAGCAGCGAAATACCTATGAATGCGTAGAAAACAGATTTATGTGTAGTTACCCAACCGTTTCTTTCCTCCAAGCTTTCTTCGCTCTCCATCGATTCTTTTTTATTTATCCGGTGTAAGCAGTACAAAAAGAGGGTTGCGAAAAAAACCATACTATTCACATGCAAACTTCCATTATCGCCATATAATAATAGAGAAGTTTTGGCTGTGTAAGCCGTTGCACAAAAAGCTAAAAAGAGATTGGAATAGACAAAAAAGCTAATCCCGCTTTGAAATAGGGATGGTATCTTCATTTGCCTTTTAAAAAAATGATTGTACCTCCCATATATCTTTACTGAGGGTGCAAAGATATATATGCCATTAATGCAAAGACAGAATAAACAGGCAGAACCGAGACTATCGCTCTATCACAAGCTTTCTTTCGCCTATTAAGCCTGAACTTTGACCCGATACTCTATAAAAGTATATTCCACTGGGTTGGTTGCTTAAATCGATTGTAAATTGTGAATTGTTAGTTATCAATTGCGAATATATCTTTTCGCCAAGCATGTTATAGATTTCTACTGTCAACTGACCACTGGCCACTGATGACTGAATTGTAAACACTCCAGTACTTGGATTAGGGTATACGTTCAATGTGGCTAAATTTTTATTTGTGGTTTCAACTCCTGTATTAATAATGGGTTTCAAATTACCCACTTGCAGGCCGTTACCAAAACTATTCACCCATATTTCATTAGGATTATAAGGATTAAAATATACCCGGTTTGGCTGCCTAAACGGATATTGGCCCAATTGGGTTAGGGTAGGGGAAGCCGCTTCTACATTGGAAGAGAAATACAAGCCCGCTTGTTGTGTAGTGATATAGGCCTGGCCTTTATTCACGGGATCAAAGGTGATGGAGTATACCTGTTCCAGCGTATCAATTCTTGCCCAGCTTATTCCCCTGTTAGTAGTACGATAAAGACCTCCTAGTGTGTTATTAGGTCCTCCATAGTTATCGAATACGCCGCAATACCATGTATTTTGTGCCGTATCCCAGGGGTCAATTACTACATCCATAGTCCAGTAATACATATTCACGTCGCTGTGATCAATCCAGGAAACTCCATGATCTGTGCTAATAAAAACCCCTGAACTATCGGTAAACTTTCCTTTGGTATTTATCCTTCCAGAATAGGAGGTAACCACAGTACCGTCTTTCAACACCCGTATATTAAATGGGTGTCCTTGTGTACGGGCAGGCGCTGTGCATTGTGTCCAAGTAGAACCAGCATTGTTCTGAATATTATTTGATACCCATATTCCCCCAATTCCGCCGGAATGATTCACTACGCTTGCATACATCCTGTCGGGGTTGGTAGGATCGAGGGCAATCCATATCACCGGGGCATTGAAGTTGTGCATGGTGTTGAAGGTAGTACCACCATCCGTTGAAAAGGCTATTTCGCCTGAGCCATGATCATCACTGGCATCTTTCAGATGGGTACTTTCATACATATCATGTATGCTAGATGTAGCGGCATAAATTACATTGTTCGACGGATTTTTCACGAACTTGTATACGGTATTGTAGTTTAACCCGGTATAATTGAACGACCAGGAATTGCCTCCATCTTTGCTGCGAATACCTGTAATATCGGTGCAACCGGAGAACATATCAAGTGAATCAGCCCAGAGCAAGTCCCATTGCGAGGTTACTTCCAGCCCGTTGGGATGATAGTATTTTCCTTTTAGAGTGCTTGCATTGGCTGCATTCAGGTCTTTGCGTTGAACATACGCATCCTGCCATGTTTTGCCTCCATTAGTTGTAACATGGGTAAAGCCTTCGCCCGTCAATACAGCATAAGCGGTATCAGAGGGGCTAACTGTAAACCCGAAAGAATACTGATCCCAACTCCAACCCAAATCTCCACCCGAACCACAATACCCGGTTTGAATATTCTGGTTATTAGCCGTATTGAACACATGCGTCCAGGAAGCACCGGCATTCGATGTTTTCAGCACTTCCAGATACTGTGTATTGTTATCGTTCCCGGCTAAATAGGCTACATTAATATTATTAGCTGCCATTCCCACAAAAAATGGAAGGTCATTGTTCAGGATGCCTGTTTCTTTTTTAGTCCAGTTTGTCATTCCGTAATCCATCGAGTATACATTGGCGTAGCCATAGTTATTATCTCCGGTTTCGCCCACGTATACATCGCCAGCAGCCTGGGTAACGCAGAAAAAGCGTGTGGTGGTGCCTGATTTTGCCCCCGCACAGGAAATAATATTTTCAGAATAGGGGATACCCGGCATTTTAGGAACCGACCAGGTTCCCCCACTGTTAGTGGAAACCATCAGGCCTACGTTGGTACATATATAAATAGTAGCTCCATCCCAAAAAGTGCCTGCAATGTATGCCCCGGCACCCGTGGTATCTTTATAAAAGGCAGGGCCAAAGGTTGAGCCTCCATTATTGGAAAGATAAAGGTCGGAGTAATCGGAAACAATAAGCTGGTTAGAATTTTGAGGATTAGCATATACCAGCCAGGCCCCGTTTCCTCCTGTTGCATCAGTAGTAAATGCCCAGGTTTTTCCTCCATCGGTAGATTTGATGGCATATCCGTTGCCGCTATTATTATCAAAACTCATGCAATACAAAATGCTTGCGTTATTGGTAAACTGCACCATGGAGGGGTGCGATGCCTGCACTTGCAAAAAACTGGTTACCGTCCAGGAATTACCTGTATCTGTTGAATGATATAAGCCGCTCATGTCGCAAGCTACATACATTTCGGCAGGGTTATTCGGATTAATACTGGGGGCGTATTGTGCGCCGCCGCCTGCCAATCCGTGGGCGGTAAAGGTTGCGGGTTGTGAATAAGCAGCAAATACAGGCAGCAATAAAGCTACCAAGGGTAGTAATTTTTTCATGGCGTTACGATTTTAATGCGAAAATAATAAAAATAAAATACATTTTACAAAGATAAAAACGTATCAACCCTGCAAAATGTTTGGTTAGCGCACTATCTGTGCAGCAGCATCGCTAGTTTTATAAAATAGCTGCCGAAGATGATACACAGCAGGGTATAGCTGCTTATGGATAGAAAACGAGGCTTTATGGCTTGTTTTCGTATACAGTAGATGGCTACGATCACTATAAATAAAAGGCAGGGTAATAGGGGCGGGTACATGCTGAAGCTATCGGCAAATCGGCCCTGCAACAATAAAAGAAAAGCCCTTTGGAAGCCGCAAATAGGGCAATCTATCCCGAACAGCGTTTTGAGTGCGCAGGGAAACATGTGCTGTTGAAGCCAGCTTATCACTGATTGAAAAGATTACTATATGAGAATGCTATGCCCGTAACAATTAACCGGATAATAAAGACAAACAACCAGATGGCACCAAAACTTGTACCAATGATGGATGTTACTAATCCTGCATTCACTACCCCGTAACCATCATACATTTCGGGGTGCTGTTTATACAGGTTTTTGCCTTTTGTTGCCAGTACAATTCCGATAATTCCAAGAATTAAACCCACCCCACAACAGGAAAACACGATTGAACAGATTCCTAAGGTAAGCGCCGCCGAAGCATTCGGTATTTGTTGTTTG
>JABDCH010000082.1 GCA_013288205.1 Bacteroidota bacterium
AGAATCGGCAGGTAAGGCCTTGAAAAGTTGAGGATTAGAAATGATATAGTTAAAATAATCTTTGGCCATTGCAATGGCCGAAAATTGATGAATTACAAGCATTTGCTTATCATTATTAAGGAAAATATCCTCCATAGTGAGATGACGCTCGCTGTATATTTTGGTATTCATATCGGAAACAGCATTGCGGACAGCATTTATTTTATTTGCCTGCTTATTATCAATCACTATCACATATTCATAATTTGAATCTATATCCTTTGAATATACAATAGGAGCAATACTATCCGTCTTCTTCTCCTGATTCACTTCTTTTTTGGCATTTTTATTCAGATAATTCAAGATGGATTGAGCAACTACCTTTAGGGTATCTTTAGGATAATCTATTATCACTTTTTCAAGCGCATTCTTATAGGCTTCCAATCCTTGTGCATGGCCTATTGCCCCTGCCTCTAAAAAGGCAAATTTTGACATTTCAGGATTTCTTGGGTAAAGCGAATCGGCCTGTTGGCAATTATTAAGGACTTCGGCGTAGTTTGCAGCATTATACGAGGTTAATGTGGCCGCATACAGTTTTAGTACCTCCTGCCGATTGGTTTCTAACTGTTGCCGATATTTCTCAGGATCTCTTATCAGCAATGCATACTCTGTATTGGGATATTGATTTAATAGTATGTTTTTATAATAATCAGCTCTTTCGGTGTTACCGGTTTTGGTGTACATCAAGTACAAATCATAATACACCGGCAATTTGTATTTGTTGTTGGGAAACCGTGCAACCAGTTTTTCATAATCGTCCTCGGCATACCGGTTATTATTTATATATTCCTTATATATAAAACCGACATTGTAATACGCCTCTATTAGGGTATCGTTCGATGTTTTCATTTGTGCATCGGTAAACGGAATATTTTTAAGGTAATTATCCGCATTGTACTTTCCCTGGTTAGCATCCTTTTTAGAAGTGGCATTAGTTTTTGAAGTGTCGCTGGCAGCTTCGTTGGTAGCAGCCAATTGTGCCGCATCTGCCGCTTTCTTGCTTCTCCTCCAGTTATCTTCCAATAGGCGATTGCCCCAACGTTGTGCAAACTCATTCGTTCCCTGGGTAACCAGGCTGGGGTTATAGAAGTACCACTTACCATTTGAAACTCCACCGCCTCCTCCCTGTGCATTGCTTTGGGCATTTTCAGCCGCTTGTGCCTCTTGCTCCTTTTTCTCCTGTTCTTTTTGCTTTTGTATTGCAATAAGACTATCTACATACTTTTGTGCGCCTTTTTGCCCGCGTTTGGCAATTCTTTGCAAACTGTCCTGCTGGTCAATTACGCTCAAATAACGGATCAATCTGTCCAGGTTATTCCTCTTTTGCTGAATAGAGTCGAGGCCCCGATAGGTTTTGGGCAATGCAATAACTGTACTGTCGAAGAATATTTTAGCGGTTCTATAGTCTTCCTTATCGAAAGCTATATTTGCTAAAGCAAGGTAAGATATGGCCTTTTGAACCTTGTTGGTGGTACTAGCTTTTATAGATTTATGTAGATCAGAAATACCAAGCGGCTCATCTCCTTCTTTAAGGGCTATTTCGGCAAGAGCATAATAAATCTGGTCACGGTCATCAATGTACTTAGTGGGCCGTAACATCTTTTCAAGATTCTCTTTGATTTTTCCGTTTTCCTTATCGCCGCCCATGTGTAATATAGCCCTCCTTATGCGTGCCTCAAAATCTAAATCATTATAGGGATGAAGCGCAAGGCATTGGGTATAGCTATCATATGCTCTTTTATTATTGCCCTCGCGCTCCGAAAGCTGCCCGATAATAAAATAGTAGCGTGCTTTTTCCTTTTTATCCTTTTCAACCTTCAATGCCTTGGAAAGCTGTGCCACCACTTCAGGATACTGTCCTATGCGCATATTATAGTCTGCCGTTACAGCAAATACCTCGGGGTATAATTTCTTGGGCATTTTTTTCCCGTTGCTCCTCAGAAAATCAATAACCTCTTCCGATTTACTTACCGAACCTAATTGGTTATAGGTTCTTGCTTGCCATATAAGCGCTTCATATTTGAAATCAGTCTTCTTATATTCTTTTGTCGCATAATCTAATACGTTGCTTGCCTCTAACAAATCATTCTTATATAAATGAGCTTCAGCCAACAGCAAATAACAGTATTTAATATAATGCACAGCATCTGGTATCTCCCGTTTAGCCTTGGTTGTAATAGTGTGCTTTTGTATCATGGTATCCGCCTTCCTCACGGCCCTGCTCATATCAGGGTAAATGGCACCCGCATCTGAAGCATCGGGATAAACGTAAACGGGGATGATATCTGTATAATCTTCCTTATGGCTTTGGTTGAGTGTTTTTATGCCGTCGTCATAGGCCAGTTTACCCCAAAAATAACCATTGTAATGGGCACAAGTGTTATGAAAAGTGCGTGTAAGCCAAGTATTCTTTTCAGTGGTACACGAGGAAATACCAAAAAGCAACACACTCCCCAAACAGAGCAGGGAGGCTAATTTCCGTATGTTAACCTTATTCAAAAACTAATAAAATTTAATCTATAACTCGATTTTGGTCAAGATAGTGTGCAAAGTTATGAATTATCAATTATGAATTATGAGTTATAAGTTATTATACATATTACACAATGCGTTATACCTGGTCATAACTCATAACTTACTAAAGCGGAATATTGCCATGCTTCTTTCTTGGCAGGGTATCTACTTTGTTTTTCAACATTTCAAACGCTTTTATAAGCTTTTTGCGGGTATCTTCAGGCATTATAACTTCATCCACATAGCCCCTTTCAGCAGCCCGGTATGGGTTGGCAAAATGAGCAATATATTCTTCTTCTTTTTCCTTCCATTTGGCAGCCGGGTCCTTAGCCTCCGAAATTTCCTTTTTATGTATTATTTCAGCAGCTCCCTTTGCTCCCATTACGGCTATTTCAGCCGTTGGCCAGGCATAGTTCATGTCTGCACCTATGTGCTTGGAATTCATCACGTCGTAAGCGCCACCATAAGCCTTACGGGTAATAACGGTAATACGAGGTACAGTAGCCTCGCAAAAAGCATAGAGCAGTTTGGCGCCATTCGATATGATTCCATTCCATTCCTGGTCGGTGCCTGGCAAGAACCCGGGAACATCTTCAAATACAAGTAAAGGAATATTAAAGCTATCGCAGAAACGGACAAAACGAGCTGCTTTGGCAGAAGATTTTATATCGAGCACACCCGCTAAAAATGCCGGCTGGTTGGCCACAATGCCGATACTTTTACCCGCCAAACGGGCAAAACCAACCAAAATATTCTCGGCATAGTTTTTATGCACTTCAAAAAAGCTATCGGCATCTACCACCTCACTTATAACTTCACGCATATCGTAAGGCTGATTCGGATTTTCAGGTACAATATTGGTAAGCGCAGGCCGGTTTTCCGCCGAAGGTGTATACGGAATTGCAGGGGCATCTTCTTCGCAATTTTGCGGTATATAGCTGAGCAGCTTTTTAAGATACTGTATACATTCTACCCCATTGGCAGCGGTAAAATGAGCCACCCCCGACTTGGTTGAATGGGTGGAAGCACCACCTAACTCCTCCGAGGTCACCTCCTCGTGGGTTACCGTTTTTACAACATTGGGCCCTGTTACGAACATATAGGATGTATGCTCCACCATCAATATAAAATCGGTTATAGCAGGCGAATAAACGGCCCCGCCTGCGCATGGCCCCATAATAGCAGATAGTTGCGGTATCACCCCCGAGGCACGTGTATTTTTATAAAAAATATCAGCATAGCCGCCAAGCGATACAACGCCTTCTTGTATACGTGCTCCACCAGAGTCGTTCAAACCAATTACAGGTGCTCCATTTTTCATAGCCAAATCCATAATGCGGCATATTTTTTCTGCATGGGCTTCGGATAAGGAACCTCCAAATACGGTAAAGTCCTGGGCAAATACATACGTTAGTCTGCCATTTATGGTGCCATACCCGGTAACCACCCCATCACCCAGAAACTTCTCGCGTTCAAGGCCAAAATCGCTTTCGCGTGAAGATACAAACATGCCTATTTCTTCAAAACTGCCCTCATCCATTAATAAGGCGACCCGTTCGCGGGCAGTTAATTTTCCCTTTTTGTGCTGGGCCTCTATACGGGCTTTACCTCCACCCAATTTGGCCTCAGCAATTTTATCATTCAGTTCTTTGTGTTTTTCGCTCATGAATATTTAATTTTAAGCTCTGCAAAGGTAAAAGATAATAGATATGAGTTAAAGATTGGTCAATGACTATCCTGTTTATCTATATCGCTTAAACTATTTTCGTAGTATGGATAACAAAGACAGGGTTATTTGCAATAAATATTTTTACTATGCAGCAAAAAACAATCATTAACTTTTGCTTAATTTTATTGTTTTCTATTGTATTTAACAATAGAGTTCGGCCACTAACTACTGTTAATCAGGATATTGACAAATATCAGTTTGCTACTATTTATTGTATTTTCATTGTTATTCCATTATTATTTTATTGTTTTTCACTGTTATTTTTCAAAATTCAGATTATACCTAAAAAATGCAAATTCTATATGGAAAAATTGAAATGTTTGCTTCGTTATATAGAACCAATACAATATATTAGTTTTGTGAAATGAGAATACGTACCTTCTTATTAAGTCTGCTAGTAATTAACATTTTAAGTTCCTGTGGCTATAAAATGATTACTGTAACTACTGTTGATGGGAAGAAATTTAAAGAAAGGCAATATTCTGATTTTGACAAAGGAGAACAATATATTGATGAAATTGTTTATAAGCGAATATACAAAGCACAAGAGTATTTGAAGTTTTCAGGTAAGATTACATCAGATACAATTTCTACTACTCTCAAAGATGCTGATTTTATTCAATTTGATTCAAATGAAAGGATATATTTAGAGTTTGGCGACAAACAATATATATCACTCTTTAAAGCAGGGCTTATTTATCCAAAAATGATTTTTTGTGCAACCGACAGTTGTAAACCATTGTATGATTATAATGACACAATTATAAGTGATACGTCAGATGCTACCATAGCCAAATATGGAAGGCCTAAATACATGGAATATCAAATTAAAGGAGACGATACGATTAATTTATTTCATTCAAATGGTTATTCAAAACCTCCAGAAAATGCTTTGGATATTAAGTACCTATATATATTTCCGAGTAAATATGACAGATATAGATGGAAAGGGGTTTCGGTAACCATCAGATATATCAAAGAACTTAAGTACCTTGAAAAATCGAAACATAAAAGAGTATTCAAGTTTGAAATAGCTATGTATGAACATTGCTGTAATCCTACCGATTATCGCTATTATATCGAACTTGAAAATAACGACGTTGGTAGAAAAACAAAATTGAATGATTTTGTAAAAAATGCCAAAGTCACGTTTTTCTATTTTTCCGGTAAGGCATATGAAATATAATTATTCCACAAAAAACTTAAATGTGTATGTTTGCACACAAATAGAAAAAAATGAAATTTTTTATAGATACGGCTAATTTAGCCCAGATAAAAGAAGCCCAGGATTTGGGCGTACTTGATGGAGTAACAACCAATCCATCGCTGATGGCTAAGGAAGGCGTTGTAGGGAAAGAGAATATATACGAACACTACCGCAAAATATGCGAAATAACTACCGGCGATGTAAGCGCCGAAGTAATTTCAACCGATTTTGACGGCATGATTAAGGAAGCTGATGCGCTGGTGAAAATTCATCCACGCATTGTAGTGAAAATCCCTATGATTAAAGACGGCGTAAAAGCCATCAAACATTTGCATGATAAAGGAATAAAAGTAAATTGTACCCTTATTTTTTCAGCCGGACAGGCTTTGTTAGCAGCAAAAGCAGGAGCCGCTTATGTATCGCCTTTTATTGGTCGCTTAGATGATATTTCTACAGATGGCATGGAACTAATCGAACAGATACGACTGATTTTCGATAACTATAACTTCCAATGCGAAATATTGGCTGCATCTATCAGGCATCCTGTTCATATTGTTAAGTGTGCTGAATATGGCGCTGATGTAGCAACCTGCCCTTTGAGTTCTATACTGGCTTTATTAAAGCATCCGCTAACTGATATAGGGTTGGAAAAATTCCTGGCTGATTATAACGCTTCGCAAAAAACAGGAAAGTAAGTTTATTTAGAAGAAACTGTTTTAGTCATTCCGAACTTGTTTCGGAATCGCAATAATTGGACGTATTTATGGGATGTCCGCCTAGGCGGATTCAACATGACAGTACATTACTTCTTCCCCTCAAGCCTTTTTTGCAAAGCCTGCAATTGGTCGCGAAGTCTGGCAGCTTCAATAAAGTCCATTTCCTTGGCTGACTTTTCCATGGCTTTCTTAGTGCGTTTTATTTCTTCTTCCAGTTTAGAAGTAGTTTGATATTCCACCGCAGGTTCTGCTGCAATTCCCATATTGGAAGCATCCCTGTTTTGCATGTAAATCTTAGCCTTGTTTCTATCCCCCCCCAAGCCTGATTGTTCCATTATGCTTTCCTTCGATTTTATAATGGTAGTAGGTGTTATGCCATGCTCATAGTTGTAAGCTATCTGCCGTTTACGCCTGCGCTGGGTTTCATCCATAGTGCGTTGCATAGAGCCTGTAATGCGGTCGGCGTACATAATTACCCTACCCTCAGAATTACGCGCAACCCGACCCACAATCTGTGTTAACGAGCGCTCGGAACGCAAAAAACCTTCTTTGTCGGCATCCAAAATCGCTAACAGCGATACTTCAGGTAAATCAATACCCTCACGTAATAAATTAACACCAATCAATACATCAAAGAGGCCCATCCTTAAATCATGAAGGATTTCAACTCTTTCCAATGTATCGATATCAGAATGCACATAGCGGCAGCGTACATCTACTTTAGTAAGATATTTGGCCAACTCTTCTGCCATGCGTTTAGTAAGTGTAGTGATAATAACCCTGGAATCTTTTTCTACATTTTTCCTGATTTCTTCGAGCAAATTATCAATCTGGTTAAGTGTAGGACGCACTTCAATAATTGGGTCCAGCAGTCCCGTCGGACGTATCAGTTGTTCTACAACTACTCCTTCTGTCTTCTTTAATTCATAATCCGCCGGGGTAGCGCTCATATAAATTACCTGGTTCTCCAACGATTCGAATTCATCGAATTTCAACGGGCGGTTGTCTAACGCTGAAGGCATTCGGAATCCATAGTCAACCAAGGTTGTTTTACGGGAACGGTCGCCTCCATACATTCCATTTATTTGCCCAATGGTAACGTGGCTCTCATCAATTACCAATAAATAATCCTCAGGAAAGTAATCGAGCAAGCAAAAGGGACGGGCTCCGGGCGCTCTTCCATCAAAATAACGGGAGTAATTCTCAATACCCGAGCAATAGCCCAGTTCGCGCATCATTTCCAAATCGTAATTCACCCGTTTTTGCAAACGGTCAGCTTCTTCATCTTTACCAATCTCTTTCAGAAAATCAACTTGCTTTACCAAATCCTCAGCAATCATCTGAACCGATTGGTTAAGCGTTTCAGGCGATGTAACAAATATGTTGGCTGGATAAATTTTAATAGCATCGAGAATTTCAATTTTCTTCCCTGTAGATGCTTCAAAGGTTTCAATTGCTTCAATGGAATTACCGAAGAATTGCACCCTCAGGGCATAATCGGCATACGCCAGGAAAATATCAACGGTATCCCCCTTCACCCGAAAATTACCTCTTTCAAAATCACCTTCGGTACGGGAATAAAGAGCGGTTACCAGTAAATTTAGGAATTTGGTGCGGCTGATTTTTTGGCTTTTCTGTATTGGGATAACGTTCTTCTCAAATTCTACGGGGTTACCAATACCATAAATGCACGACACGGATGAAACTACAACTATATCGCGCCTTCCGGATAGTAAAGCAGAAGTGGTTGCCAAACGCAACTTTTCTATTTCTTCATTAATGGATAAGTCTTTTTCAATATATGTATTGGTAGTAGGCAGATAAGCTTCGGGTTGGTAGTAATCATAATACGATACAAAATACTCTACCGCATTTTGGGGAAAGAACTGCTTAAATTCCCCGAAAAGCTGTGCAGCAAGGGTTTTGTTATGGCTCAATATAAGCGTAGGCTTTTTTGTATTGGCAATAACATTGGCCATAGTAAATGTTTTACCTGAACCGGTAACACCCAGCAATACCTGGCTTTTAGTACCACTCAACACGCCTTTAGTAAGCTGTTCAATGGCTTGGGGTTGGTCGCCGGTAGGTTTAAAAGGGGCTTCGAGCTGAAATTCCATAATTACAAAGGTAGCAAATAGATGTGAGCAATAAAATAGAGGGATTGATTAATAAATATCCCTGTAAAGGAGAATGACGGAAAACTCTAAGCTTTATTTTTAGATAGGCGAAATATCAGAGGAAACCAGCCATCCCTGGTTACCATTGGAAAGCTTTACTTCGGTCCATTCGCCTTCTGTTTTTATGATCCATACTTTAGTTCCTTCATGAATCACGAAAAGCTGCGTGGCTTTTTCTTCCGGAGCTCCATACACCGTTACGGTTGACATCGTTACAATAGCTGTGTCATGAGAATTGAGGGTATCGTATTGTTGATGGGCAATATAAAATGTAAAGAAGCTGAAAATAATTATTACACAGCCCATCCAAAATCCTAACTGCCTCACCAGCATCCATGATGCGGAAAGGTATACCGCAAACAACAATAATCCCAGACACAACAGACCTATACATATCCAGCCCCATTGTTTCTCGGTAAATTTATCTTCGAATTTCTTCCAGTCACTATAAATAAAAATAGGGGTGTCGGAATTTATTTTATCCGTAATCTTTTGGTTAGCCAGTTGAAGGTTAAATTGTATGTCCGGGTCTCCGGGTGCAAGCTTTTCTGCTTTTTCGTAATATAGTATGGCCTTACCAATTTCATTTGTCCGGAAGTAACAATTTCCTAAGTTATAATACGCCTGTGGCGATTCAATGCCTCCACCCAAAAAATGCTGGTAAAAACTAATGGCTTTTGCATAATTGGCCTTGTTATATGCTGCGTTGGCGCTGTCCAGGAGCAGGTAATCGCCATAATTAGTCGCAGATACCTTAGCCGGGGTTGCCATTACGCATAACAACAATCCTACCACAACAATATATAGTTTGTTACGCAATTTCATCTTCTAAGGTAGTTATGAGTTTAACGGCTGCCGAATACACTTCATCCAGGTTACCTGTAACAACAGCAGGGGCATAACGGGCAAATTCACAATCATCCAATGTTTTATTAACCATCTGCAGTGTTTCGGGCTTGGCGTTCCGTTGGGTAAGGCTGGCGGTAATGCTATCGCGGGATAAATCAGCCAAAGGAATAGAAAACTTATCGCTGAAGTATCCATTCAATGCACTCAGCAATTCAGCATAAAACACTTCTTTATTACCTTTTGCAATACTTTGCTGAGCAATCTTGAGGCGTTTCTTAGCCATGCTTGTAGCTTTTCTTTTCTTCACGGCCAGAGCATCTTTATTCATATCAATGTATCTTCTTCGGCCCACAACAAAACCGATAAATACGAATATGGGGATGAAAATGCCAGCAAAAAATGGCAAGGAATACAGGAAGAAATCATCTGTAGAATAATACGCTTCGTGGCCTGTATGAATGTACCGAATATCGGAACCAATAACCTTTACTTCTTCTTTATTAACTACCGGGCCCGACACTGTTACCGAAGAAGAAGTATTATCTCCTTTGGCAACATCCAAATCCATTTCCTTTGTGGAAAGTGTAGAGTATTGTTTATTTTTAGGATTAAAGTAAGTAAATTGAACAGGCGCAATTTTATAACTGCCGGGGTGACGCGGAACCAACAAATAATTGTAGGTACGTGTGCCTGATACCCCAGATGCATTTATTGCAAAGTGGTCTGTTATTTTAGGGTCATACCGGTCAAAATCCGGTGGAAACTGAATAGGCAAAGTATCAATAAGCTTAAGATTTCCATTGCCTGAAATGGTTACAGTAAGATTAATAGCATCATTGGCTTTTACCTTATTCTTATCTATCGTAGCCTTCAGGGTAAAGTCTCCCACAGCGCCGGAAATGCTCTTCCCTGTTTTGGGCAAAGGCATTACCTCAATCTCTGTGGGATCGGTTTTAACTTTACAAGGTATACGTTTATAAGAACCTCCAAAGAATTGGGCAAAAATATTATTTGTTTTAACCGGCTGGTCTACTATAAACTGCATAGAAAAGGAACCTATTTTTATTTTACCTGCACGTTGAGGGAAAATAATTTTTTGAGGGAATGGGAACACCATATAGGTTGAGCCATCTACCACTTCCTTGGTACCTGCTTCCTGGCTCTTAGGGTTTTGTGGAATATCTTCGGTATAAAATCCTGCATAATCGGGAGCATCCATAATTTGTGGGTTGCTCTCAAAATTCACTTTACAATATATCTTTAACGTGGTGGTTATTTCCTCACCCACATAAGCCTTTGTTTTACTCGGAACAAGACGTATAAAAAGGCTTTTGCCAAGATTGGCTGGTG
>JABDCH010000083.1 GCA_013288205.1 Bacteroidota bacterium
GGGCCTCTAACATTATGTTTTTCGTATTGAATAGTTCTTGTGTATGGGCCGCATCCAGTGAAATAGTTAATATTGAATTCCGGGGACTTGTCACAATTTCTGTAATGGGATTAAGCAGGCCAGCAGCAATAGTTTGAGCAGGAATAAGAAGAGAATCATATACCACATTATTCTTATTAAGAAGATATAATTCAATTCCGGCGCTAAAGGGAAATCCGTTGACAGCATATAGAGTTAACGTACCGCTTTTTACATGCTTGGTTGCGGCATTACCTGAACCTACAAAGTTTACAGCAAGTGTATCAACCAGTGTAAGGTTATTTGCTATTAGTGAAAGTGGGATGGTAATATTAACGTTCGCATTGATGCCATATCCGTAGTAAGCAAAATCATTCGAGCCGGAAACATTTCCGAGTGGGTCTGTGGTTACCTGCAATTTATAACCGATAGCGGTAGGCAAATTATCAAGCCATTTTAGGATATTGGAATTGGATGGATTAATTGAAAAGTTCAGCTTAGAGGGATTAACCGGAGATGCAGGAGGAGCATTGCCGGTAGGAGTGGCCCGGTTAACATGTATTGTAGAGTTGATTATGCCTACCCCAGGAGCTGACAGATCAACCGTATCTTTGGTATGGCTATTATAAGAATACAGGCGGGAAAGCAACAGGCTCGCATCTACTCCAAACCCATTTGTGATTGAAAGATTGACACTCACATTTTGAAGATTCAGATTCCCGGCGATGATTTTATTAAACACCGGGAAATTTACACTTTGGGGGCCAAATGTTTTAGTAGTTGTTACAAAATATCCTTTAGCATAGTAGGGAATCACTTTCCGGAAAGTTATATGCGCGTCAACAATTTTAGTATATGCTTTAATTGTTAGAGGAGCTGCATTGGAATCAAGTGTAACCTTTATGCTCGCAGTAATATCATTGTATTCATTATGTTTAGGACCTGTAAAATCGATATTATATCGACTTAAATTAATGGAATCTATTATCGTGGAATTCGCGTTCACCGTTCTTTTAATTTCAAGTGGAGCAGCACCCAATGTGATATTATATATTTCATATAAATAATCAACGGGTTGGGCTAAAGGATTATTCAAGATATAGACCAAATATCCCGATTGTATTATTCCCTGAACGAGTTGCACACTCCCTAATGGGTATTGTGTAGTAGTAGGGCTGGTCGCAAACATCAAACCGCGAGGGTTAATAGTAGCGCCGAAAGGTGATATTGTATCGTATGCAAGAACAGTATCAGGTATGTTTAAAAGCGTATCCAAATTCAACCCATACAATGAATCGGTATAAACCAATGAAACGCTATTATCAGGGTTACTTTTCAGGTAGGTTGAAGTAAGAAGATCGTTAATGGATAAATTGGCATTAATAACCGGCGCCAGAATCTGGGTATCCCATGAAGGGGAACTTTTGTGACAGGAAACAAAAAGAGAATCGAAAAAAAATAATCCGACTAAAGCTGCTATTATCTTGATTCTATGCGCTCTCATTTCTCATTTGCAGGTTATTTACAAACATAGTACTTTTTGTTATATCTATGTTAATCCGGGCTGTTTCTGCATCATGGCTCTATCTATTTGACAGACAATCCAACAGTTGTGCCATTATTTCTTCATTATCATTTACAAACTCCAACCCTGCTTTATAAAGTGCATGTGCATTTTCTGCCGATACATTATCTAACTCACAATTTAAACCATGTAAAGAAGGTTGTAATCGTATATATTTTGAACGAGGTTTCTCTTTGAATATTGCTTCGAGCTGATAATGAGTCAAATCATTCTGAACAGAAAAAGCTGTATCAGCAAGTAACCCCGCCCAATTTTTCTCATGGGCATCTTCTACCTGGGCAGTTGTATATGTTTTTTGAGATAATCCCGTTCCAAGCGAAACAATCAAAAAATCTTCCGCATCAGGAAAAATATTCCTTGCAGCAATATAGGCCTGAAGCGTTGGGTTATATGCAAAAATACTGCCATCAATAAAAGTATGTGTACTACCATCCAACGATGAAACAGAAGCTGGAGGAAATATTCCCGGCAATGCAGAAGTTGCTCTTGCTATGTCCTTCACAAAGTAGTCGTTCCCTGGAGCCTTTTTTGCAGGGTAGGAATCAAAGAAATAGGGCTTACAATGTATCATATCGTAAGCAGTAATATAACAAGACTTTACTAATTGGCTCAGTTTGAGTGTGCCGAAAAAATTAGTCAACCCCGTTTCTAATCCTGTGGGCAGGTATTTATGAAATCCACCACTCGTATTAAGAGCGAAAGCAGAATTTCCATATCCTAAATAAAACTCCAATGCCTGGCGGGCCGTGTACTTTGGAACGGAGGGAACATTGTCATCCGGTGTCAGATATATGCACGACAGTAGTCCTCCTGTACTGGTACCGGCAACCAGGTCAAAGCATTGTGCAAGGCGCAAGTTCATATTACCACTTACTTCTTGTAAGTTTTCCTCCAAAATACTTAAGTAAGTAGCCGGTAATATTCCGCGTATACCACCACCGTCTATTGATAATATTTTAATCGTTTTATCCATGCAAAGATTTGCTGCTACGTACAGAAGATGCTAAAAGTCCTATAAAGGTAAGCAAAGCGTTTATGATTAACATTTCAAATCCAAACTTATATCCCGAAAAAAGCTGCTCGGAATAATTATTAATAATTATGCATATCAATGGCGATACAATACATATTGCCGGAATCCATTTATCGTTCGCCTTAGGCTTTGTAAGCATGCCAAAAGCATACAGCCCGAGAAGAGGACCATAGGTATAGCCTGCTACTTTGAATACTGCATTAATGATAATCGGATTATCGATTAATTTGTAAATGATCATCACCACTACCAAACCCACCGCCATAAGTACATGCACATATTTACGCATTTTTAGCTGAGATGGTTGGGCTTTTGTTGAAATATCTAGAATATCTACACAAAAAGATGTGGTGAGGGCAGTTAATGCTGAATCGGCGCTGGCAAATGATGCAGCTATCAACCCCATTACGAAAAGGAAAGCAACCGCAGTTCCAAAATAGCCCTGGGTGGCCAGCATAGGATAAAGGTCATCCGGTTTGGTGGGAGCGACAATATGGTCAATAGCTACAAACGAATACAGCAATGACCCCAACACAAGAAACATGAAAACGACAATTGCTTGTATTATACTAAACGAAAACATATTCTTCTGTGCTTCACCGATTGATTTGCAGGTAAGGTTTTTTTTGCATCATATCCTGGTCTAAACCGGTCATGGCGATAGCAATAAAAATGCCACTGGCAAATTGCTTGTAGAAGAATTGAGGGCTTTTTAAATCCCAAAAGAAAATTTGTGAATGCGGGGAATTCCGCACACTGGCAATAAGTCCGCTAACATTCAGATGCAGCGATTGGCATATCAGATAAATGGAGCCTACCAATGCAGCTATTAAAAAAGTGGTTTGCAAAGCATCGGTCCAGATGATGGTTTTCATTCCGCCTTCACGGGTGTATAACCAAATAAGCGCTGCCATGCCCGAGGCCGTTACTAGGAAAGGAACTCCCCAATGATTGAATATGCTTATCTGCAATACTTCCACAGCCACATACAGGCGAAAAGCTGCACCGGTTATCCTTGACAATAGAAAATAAGACGCTCCTGTTTTATACCCGTAATAGCCGAAGCGCTCTTTTAAGTAGGTATAAATAGATGTCAGTTGTAAGCGATAGTATAGAGGAAGAAGCACCCAACCTATTATCCAATAGCCTACCATGTAGCCCAGTACTACCTCGAAATAGGAAAAGCTGCCGCCACCCACCGCTCCGGGAACAGAGATAAATGTTACTCCCGAAATGGAAGAGCCAATCATTCCGAATGCAATAAGATACCAGGGCGATTTACGGTTCGCCAGAAAAAAGCTGTCGTTAGTATGGATGCGACCTGTAAGCCACGATACGCCCATCAGCACGGCAAAGTAAACAAGCAGACAAATAAAAATGGATAGTGCTGACACTTATTTTAATTTGATGAGTTGATAGTTCGGCGATTTGATAATTTCAACATCATCAAGTTTTATCGTTGTTTTCAGAAAACATTTTTCGTACCACAACTTTTAAAATGATTCTCTTTAAAATCATTTCCGCCAGGCAGCGGTAATATATGTCATCGGGCACTTCTTTCAATGAATTAACCTGAGTTTCGGGAATATCAATGCGATATAATATTTCTGATAAGCGTGGAGTATACGATGGTAATTCCTTTTCCAATTCATTCACAAATATCTCGGCAATGTGGTCCCCCTCTATATCTGTTTCCTCATCCAGCTTTACAGAAAAGGTATTATTAAAATCTTTGCTTAACTGCTCGCTTACAGCCAACCAGAATTCTTTGCGGGAAATAAATTCTTTATACTTTTCGAGATAAGAAAAATCGTTGAGGATAATGTCCGGCATATTGAATGATTGACTTAGCCAAAGGTAGGAATAAAAGCGCTATGGTATCCAATCTACAAAATGACTTTGTCATTCTGAACGGAGTGAAGAATCTCAGTGCTATTGAGATCCTTCGTAACACTCAGGATGACAATTCACCAACAGCCTATTGTTGAAGTTTTTTTAGTTTGTCGCCAACAACCTCTTCATATATCTCATAGAATGATTTCCCCTTATGTTCAGGCCACATAGCCGAAAAATGGATTTCGGTATTTTTAAGCAAGTTGATGCAAAGGTTTTTATCTTCATCAGGCATATTATATAGCATCATGTGTGCATTTTTAATAATGCTTATCTTGCTTTTACTAATAGTCTTTTCTCCGAGTGCAGTAATCTTTACACGTTTGGAGCGTTTATCCTTTTTATCAGCGTGCTCAGAAATAAAACCTCTATTTCTCAGGCGATTGAGCATGTCAGCGCCGCTGGAAACTTCAAAGAGGCAATCATTCAATACATCTATTTTTCTGGGTGAGCCAAGTTGTTCTATCGTGAGCAGCATTCCAAATTCTTCCAGGTGATTTAACCCGGTTCCTGCAAGAGCAAGGGTAGCGTAGTAAAAATTCAGCTTGGCTAACCGCCCTATTATTTTGAGTAGAAGCCCATCTGTAATTCGGGGGACTACCCCACCTACCAATTTGCCCTTCGTTTCACGTTTATCAATAAGCAGGAAGCGGCAAAAATCTTCAATGCTGCTATCGGGATGCTTTTCTTCAAAAGAACCCCAAAGGTTCATTAACTCAACGGCTTTGTTCATGGTAAACTCTTCTTTGGCTGCAAAAGTAAAAAATATATTACGGTAATATAGTAATATGTTACGTAAATATACTATATTTGCATTTTATAATACGCAAATATACTAATTAAACTCACTAAATATTATGAATTTACAAACACTTTATCACATCGCTTTAGTAACCCATATCATTGGACTTACCACCATGGCAGGCGCCACATTAGCGGACTATATATTGTTTAAACAGTTTTGGAAACAATACTATTTAGCCAAAGAGAAAGGAATGGCCGTACTGGAAACACTATCAAAACTTCCCATGCTTATGGGCATTGGAATTTTACTCCTACTTCTTTCAGGTTTCACCATGATGGGTATTACGCATGGTGTATTTGGCGAACAACTATGGTTTCGTATAAAATTTGCGCTCGTAATTATAATCATCCTCAACGGAATAGTTTTAGGAAGAAGACAAGGATTAAAACTGCGAAAACTTCTTGCGGATAATTCGCCAGGCAAGAATCAACCAAGCGAACTTTTAAAGATTAAAGGGAATATTAGGTTGTTCCATCTTTCTCAAATTCTATTATTCCTTGTCGTTTTTGTTTTAAGTGTTTTTAAATACAACTAATTCAATCTCAATGAAACATTTCAAATTTATAGCTATTTCCTTATCGCTATTTCTTGTTTCATGCACAGGCAGTGAGACTCCATCAGATACAAGGAACAACCCAAAAATAGAGAAAAGCGGACATGACTTATTTGAGTCGAAATGCACAGCTTGTCATGGTTCTGACGGAACAGCCGGAATCGGGAATGCAGCAAACTTGCAGTTAAGCAGGCTTGACAGCAGTTTAGTTTACAAAACTATTAGTGAAGGTAAAAATGGAATGCCTTCATTTAATGGCTCGCTTACAGAAACTGAAATACACAAGATTGTTAACTATGTATGCACATTACGCAAATAGAGGAAACACCAACCTGCACAGAATACTGGGGGAAATATTCATTTTTATTAGTATACCTCTCGTAGTTCATTTATGTACGCTGCGCCTGTTATTAAAACTCTTTAAAGAAAAACCGAACTACATAAAATAGAAAAACACAATATGGAAAACAATGAAACACAAACCAACATGCGAATTTTAGTAATAGGCGCCTACGGTGGAATTGGTAAAAACGTGGTGGAAATAGCCTTAAAAAAAGGACACCACATTACCGCGCTGGTGCGTAATCCGGCTAAGTTAACTATTACCCATCCCAACCTAAAAGTAGTAAAGGGAGATATAATGCAACTCGCGACATTTGAGAAGTATGTGGAAAATAAAGATGCTGTCATTTCTGCAATAGGCGGTAAGATGAATGAACCTACTAACCTATTTTCTGCCGGGAATATGAATTTGCTCAATGCTATGAAGAAGGCAACAGTAAATCGCGCCTTCTTTATTTCTGCTTCTGCTGTTGAAATTAGTCCTGTACAGTCATTCATGGTACGGTTCATTACAAAATATATTTTACAAAAACTATTAGGATGGGGTTATGCTGACCAACGGGTAATGGAAAAAATAGTAAAGGAAAGCGGCATTAACTGGACCATTATGCGGCCACCCAGATTAACCAATAAGCCTGCTACAGGAAATTACCGGTTTGCTATTAACAGTTTCTTAAAGAAATGCCTGAGCATTTCCCGTGCCGATGTTGCAGGGTTTATGATAAGCAATGTGAATAATAAGGAAACTTATAAAGCAATTGTAGAGATTTCTTATTAAGCATTTGGTCTATATTAAATAAAATGGTCATTTAATAATCAATCAAAATAAATAACAATGGAAACAATTCAAACACAAGAAAAAAACAAAGAAATAGTTCTGAACCTTTATGAAGGAGTTCTGAACATGGGAAAATTAGAATTACTCAACACCATTTTTTCAGAGGAATATAATGGGTTTAGCGGCCCCCTGGGAGTAAAAGGAGTTGCCGGATTTACGATGACAGTTAAGGGATTAATAGCAGCATTTCCGGATATCAAATGGACCATTGAAGATCTATTCGCTGAAGGAGATAAAGTTGCGCTAAAATGGACGTGGAAAGGAATTAACTCAGGTGAATACAGAGGCCTTCCGCCAACTCAGAAAGAGTTTACCAACAGTGGAATTGGAATTTACCAGGTTAGCGAAGGGAAAATTATTAATGGCTGGCTGGAAACAGACAGATTAGGTTTTCTTCAACAAAGAGGACTTGTGGCACAGGATCTTTTCCCCGCGCCACCGAAGAAGTAATAATAATTTGTAATTCGATTGAAAGGCAAAAGGGAGGAGGAATCATTCTTCTCCCTTTTTAAAATTCCGTCCCTGCTAAAATTTATACTGTTTCTGAAAAGTCATTGACCAATTTTGCCAGGCATTTGCCACACACAAAGTTTATAGCAAATATGGCATTTTACATTTCAAAGGTGCGACAAACCATGTACCTAATTGATTGCCACGATATAAAATTGCCAAAAACATCAATTTTATATACTTTTAAACTTGGAAAAAGTGTGACAAATCGCGACATGGAAAAATATTTTGCGATTACCGGCCAGCTCGACTAAAATAGCCTCTCCAATAATTTATCTTGCACCAAATTAGGTAAAGTAATCTGTAATTTCTTCGAGCGTTTCACCTCCCGTTTTGCAGTAAATAAGGCTCCGCTATTCCTGGCCCAGGCGCGGCGGGCAATGCCATTATTTACATCCCAAAATAGCATAGCTTCTAAATTTTTATCAGCATCAGCCGAGCCATCCAGCACCATACCAAAGCCACCGTTCATCACTTCGCCCCAGCCAACTCCACCACCATTATGTATAGACACCCAGGTAGCCCCACGGAACGAATCACCAATTACATTTTGCACCGCCATATCGGCTGTATAGCGTGAACCGTCATAAATATTAGCGGTTTCGCGATAAGGGGAATCAGTTCCTGATACGTCGTGATGGTCGCGGCCTAATACAATTGGTGCCGATATTTCTCCATCTCTAATAGCTTTATTAAATGCTTTAGCAATAGCTATTCGCCCATCGGCATCAGCATATAATATGCGGGCTTGCGAGCCTACCACCAATTTATTTTTCTGCGCTTCTTTTATCCAATGTATGTTATCGCGCAATTGTTGTTTTATTTCCGGGGGAGCTTTTTTATAGAGCTTTTCCAATACATTGGCAGCAATGGTATCTGTCAGTTCTAAGTCTTTTGGATTGCAGGATGTACACACCCAGCGGAATGGGCCAAAACCATAATCGAAACAGATGGGGCCCATAATATCTTCTACATACGAAGGATAAATAAACGCTCCATCTTTTTTGAAAATATTAGCTCCGGCTCTTCCTGCCTCCAGCAAAAATGCATTGCCATAATCGAAGAAATACATTCCTGCATCGGCCAGTTTGCGAATAGCATTCACTTGCCTTTTTAGCGAATCATATACTTTCTTTTTAAATGCTGCGGGATTGGAAGTCATTAGTTTATTCGATTCTTCCAGCAATAAACCAACAGGATAATATCCGCCAGCAAAAGGATTATGTAGGGAAGTCTGATCAGAACCTAGTTCCACTTTCATTTTTGCTTTCGCCAGTTTTTCCCACAAATCAACTATGTTGCCTTGGTATGCAAGAGACACAACTTCCTTTTTCTTTACGGCGGTTTTAATGCGTTCTAATAAACCATCTAATTCGGTATATACTTCATTTACCCAACCTTGCTTATGCCTTTTCTCCACTACTTTAGGATTTACCTCGGCCACTACCGCTATAGCGCCTGCAATTACAGCCGCTTTGGGTTGTGCGCCACTCATGCCACCTAATCCGGAAGAGACAAATATCTTTCCGGCCAAACTTCCATCTTTTCCGGCTGACTTTATTTTCCGTCCGGCATTAAGAAGTGTAATAGTTGTACCATGTACAATACCTTGTGAACCTATATACATATACGAACCCGCTGTCATTTGCCCGTATTGGGTTACACCCAACGCATTGTATTTTTCCCAATCACCGGGTTTGGAATAATTGGGTATCATCATACCATTGGTAACTACCACTCTCGGTGCGTTATTGGATGAAGGAAATAAGCCTAAGGGATGCCCGGAATACATCACCAATGTTTGCTCATCGGTCATCTCTGAAAGATATTTCATAGTAAGCAAATACTGCGCCCAATTCTGGAAGACAGCTCCATTTCCGCCATAAGTAATCAATTCATGCGGATGCTGTGCTACGGCCTCATCTAAATTATTTTGAATCATCAACATAATAGCAGCAGCCTTTTTAGAACGATTCGGATATTGACTAATAGGCCGCGCAATCATTTTATAAGTGGGACGAAAACGATGCATATAAATCCTTCCGTAGATTTTTAATTCATCCGCAAACTCTTTTGCCAATTTGGCATGGTGCATTTCAGGGAAATAGCGCAAAGCATTGCGTATAGCGAGCTTTTTTTCTTCTTTTGAAAGAATATCTTTCCGCTTGGGAGCATGATTTATCGCTTTATCATATACGGGCATTTCGGGCAATGTATCAGGAATACCTTGCTGAATCATCTTTTTGAATGTTTTCGAATCCATCATAAACAATGTGTTTTACAAATACCAATGATATGCAAAGATATTATTTGCAGGGCTGTAAAGTAGATTGCTTTTCATACATTTGCATAGTAAAAACCGTCTTCGTATTGAAGTGAACCGAGCATTACGATATATTTTCTTGCTGTTTATGCCTCTCGTTTCCATCGTGCCAGCTGCGGCACAGGTAGATGGATTAATGGTGGGCATGACCTATGGTGGGGGCGTTAACGGGTACGGTGTAATTAACCAGTTCGACCCGCTTACCAATCACGATACGGCCACCGTTAGCTTCAATACAGCTAACGGATATGAAGGCTATGGCAATTTTATTCAGCTTAATAATGGGCTGCTATATGGCATGACTGCTTACGGAGGCAATGGGCTCGGCAACATTATCCAGTACAATGTAAAAACCGGGCAAGACAGCGATTTGTATGATTTACCGGGCACGGGAGATTATGGCGCTTACCTGTATGGCTCGTTATGCCATGCTTCCAATGATTTATTATATGGACTGGCTTTTTATGGCGGTGTTTCCTATAACATGGGTACTCTTTTTTCGTTCAACTACCACACAGGTACATTCCGTTTATTAGCA
>JABDCH010000084.1 GCA_013288205.1 Bacteroidota bacterium
TTTCTTCCTGTCTCTCCACATTTCGTTGAAAGATTGGGGAGCAACCTTAGGCAATACTCTGTGCTCACCCCAGGCTTTTTTAAAGAAACGTTTGAGCATTAAATTCTTAAAGAAGGCTCCTCCCCTCTCCATGCGGCTGCGCTTGAGCATGGCCTTTCTCCAGAATCTCCAGACCGTATCTTCGCTGCGGGAAGCAAATTTTTCTTCTACTGAATCTTTCCGGTTAAGCAGGAGTAATTTATGTATATCTATTTCTACGGGGCAGACCTCGGTGCATCTTCCGCAAAGCGAGGATGCATAACTGAGGTGCTTAAACTCTTTCATTCCACGCATACTGGGCGTAATAACCGAACCAATGGGGCCGCTATACGTAGTACCGTACGCATGTCCGCCTATGTTGCGGTATATGGGGCAGGCATTCAGGCAGGCTCCGCAACGTATGCAATTGAGTGCACGGCGTTGCTCTTTGCGCGCTAATAAGTCAGTACGGCCATTATCTAATAGCACTACATACATTTCTTCGGGGCCGTCCACTTCGCCTTGCTGGCGCGGACCTGTGAGTATGTTATTATATACAGTTACCCGTTGACCTGTTCCATGTGTAGCAAGCAGGGGCCAGAAAAGGTCCACATCATTAAGCGTGGGAATCAGCTTTTCAATACCTGCAATGGCTATATGAATCTTCGGGAAAGCAATAGACATAAAGGCATTGCCCTCATTTTCCGATACGGCAACTCCCCCTATATCAGCAATCAGGAAGTTGGCTCCTGTAATACCAGCATCAGCAATAGGATATTTCTCTCGGAGCATTTTCCGCACATAGGCTGTAATTTGTTGTGGTGTCCAGTCTATGGGTGTTCCTTTCTTTTCATGGAACAGCTTAGCTACATCCTCCTTCGATTTGTGCATGGCAGGCGTTACAATATGGTATGGAGGTTCTCCATCCATCTGTTGTATTACCTCTCCCAAATCAGTCTCCAGGCTTTCAATATGATGCTTTTCTAATATATGGTTTACCTCCACTTCTTCCGTCACCATTGACTTTGCCTTGACAACCATTTTGGCATTGGCCTTCTTTAAAATGTCGGTAATCTCTTTCATGGCTGCCTCTGCATCGCGTGCCCATATTACCTTACCACCATTCTTTTTGAAATTAGTTTCAAATTCGGTGAGGTACTTTTCTAAGTTCTCAATTACCTTGGTCTTTATAGCTCCTGCCTTCTTTTTTGCGGCCGGAAGATTGGCATATTGCATTTTGCCCTGTACTACTTTCTTATCGTACTGGCCAATATTGAAGAGTAACTTCCTCTTGTGCTCCGGATCGGATACACGTTTCTCCGCATTCTTAATAAATTGTTCTGCTTTAGCCGCCATTTAATATAGTTTCCGTTATTCTTCTATTTTATGTACTCGTTGGGTATGTCTTCCTCCTTCAAAAGGGGTAGAGAAAAATGCATCCACACACTTCTCAGCTTCTTGTTCTGTTATATAGCGTGCCGGTAACGCAATAATATTGGCAGCGTTATGTTGCCTTGCCAGTGTGGCAATTTCTTCATTCCAGCATAAAGCCGAACGCACATTGTGATGTTTGTTAGCTGTCATATTTACGCCATTTCCACTACCGCAGATGAGTATTCCCATTTCCATTTCACCTGTTCCAACAGCATTTGCAACCGGGTGTGCAAAGTCAGGATAATCGGCACGTTCTTCCGAAAAGGCTCCAAAATCTTTTAGTTCAAACCCCTTATTTTGTAAATATGCTTTCAGCTTTTCTTTTAGCTGGAATCCTGCATGGTCGCTTCCTATGGCTATCTTCATCGCAGATGAATTATGTTGGTGATTGGTGAATGAGAGGCAAATTTACCACAGATATTCCATACCTGCATCCACTTATTCATCTTTTATGAACTTTGTATGTTTATAAGGGTTACTAAATTGTTAAGTACTTTTATAAGCGGCACCCAATTGTTCATATCTCCACCTACTGTTAAAATTCTCCGGAAGTTACCACTTACTTATTCTATTTAATGAGTCGGGAATTAACAATTTCCCTCCCAAAAATTGCATATATTTACGAACAAACAGGTTTGTTAACTCAATATGAACACTGTGTTAATTAAATGGAATAGTTTTATCAATCAGCATTTTATCCGCTCATTACTTTTTATATCCTGTTCATCTTAGCACACATTTGGATTATGCAAGAATATCCACCACTTCTTTTCAACCATATTAACACCACTATATAACAATAACATAAACTTTAAAAAAGATACTTATTTCTATGATGTTTAAAATGGTTGGAAAAAGGTATTTAAAAGATGTTTATTTTAGTACCATGATAGTGGAGATAAACTTAAACGACTGCGAGTAGTCAAAGCACAATATATGAATGTTATAAAGAGGCTTGCGATAATTATTGGGTTGGGGGTAGTAGCAATTCATTTTCCGGTTGTGATTAATGCCCAATCTCAAAACAATACATCGGGACAGTTAAAGGATGGGTACAATAAGCTCTATTATCAAAATGGGCATATATCGAGCGAAGGTACTATTCGCGATGGTAAACCGGATGGATATTGGAAAAATTATTATGAAAATGGTAGACTGAAATCGGAAGGTAACCGCAAAGATTTTAAACTAGATAGCTTGTGGAAGTTTTATACCGAAAAAGGTTTGATGTATTTGGTATATACCTATAAGGAAGGCAAAAAGAATGGATTCAAGTTTACGTATACTCCTCAAAAGAAAGACAGTTCAAAAGGGATACTTATTGCGAAGGAAAATTATGTAAGTGATACTTTACAGGGCAATTCATATATTTACAAAGAAGGTAAACTATACCAGATAAAGTTTTTTAAAGATGGACTTGCCGAAGGAAGATCGTTGCAGTTCAATAAAGATTCCTTAATCACTAGTATCATTATTTATAAAGGAGGATTTATAAAGAAAGTTACCAAGATAAACCAGGTTAATATAGATGGTTTTAAAGAAGGCTTATGGCAAACTTTTTACCCTGATATGGTTGTGAAGTGGGAAGGTACTTATACCAATGGGAAAAGAGATGGGTATTTCAAAACCTATAACGAAAAAGGGGAATTGCTCACAGTCGAAAAATATATTAATGATGTATTGCAGGTAAACCCTCCTGAACTAGCAAAACTGGATATAAGAACAACCTATCATTCTAATGGGAAGGTACAAACTACTGGCCCTTACAAAGATGGTGTTCCATTTGGAGAACAACGTACCTATGATGACAGTGGACGGCCCCAAAGGGCTGATATTTATGATAGTGGTGTAGTTGTAGCAACTGGTCCTATTGATTCATCAGACTTGCAGGAAGGTGACTGGAAAGAATACTATGAAACAGGTGAATTGAAAGATGAAGGCAAATATGATAATGGATTGAAGATAGGTGAATGGAAATATTATTTCAGAGATGGTAAAAAGTTCGAAATAGGTAAGTATGCTAAAGGTAAGCAAGCAGGTACCTGGTTATGGTATTTTGAAAATGGTAGTATAAGGCGGCAAAACAGTTTTATAAAAGGGCAGGAAGATGGGGATTTTATAGAATATGATGATTCGGGTAAGGTAATTACTAAAGGAGAATATTCTGACGGATTGAAGGAAGGTAAATGGTTTTATCAACTTGATAATTATAAAAGTGTAGGAAAGTACAATGATGATATGCAGGACAGTATCTGGACGGAATACTATGTTGATAATGGGCAAGTACGATTCACAGGTAAATATGATCACGACAGGGCGGATGGGGAACATATCTGGTATTATGAAGATGGAAAGAAAGAACTGGAAGGAAAATATAACCTGGGACTGAAAGAAGATAAGTGGAAGTATTATACACCCGATGGAGTGTTGTTTCTCACCATTACCTATCGCGATGATGTGGAAACAAAATACGACCAGGTAGATGCTCCTAAATAATAACCAGGTAGTAATTATGCCCGCTTCTTTCACCGCAAAAATTTTCATCATAGGTGTAAATCCTTACGTGCTTCTTCCCCAAGCTGTTTTGCTTGATATCTTCAAGCAAGCCAAAAAGGACAAAGGGCCCATTCCGATAAAAGGAAAGATGAACGAGCATTCGTTTATTCAAACCCTGGTAAAGTATCAAGGCAAATGGCGGCTATACTTGAACACACCAATGCGCAAAGCAACCAAATTAGATGTGGGCGATTCTGCAACTTTTCAACTTGAGTTTGACGCTTCTGAGAGGATTGTTCCCATGCATCCGAAACTTGATAAGGCATTTAAAAAATATAAACAGGCCAAAACGAATTTCGATACTCTCCCACCCTACCGCCAAAAGGAGATAAAACGGTACATAGGCTTTTTAAAAAGCGAAGAATCGGTAGATAGAAATATTGAAAAGGTAATAGAAATGTTGTTGAGTCAATGACTCCTACAGAAACGTTCGACTATTTCTGTAAATTTGCATCAAACTTTGAGGAGTTATGCAATTTGATTTGCGTGAAATAGGAAGTGTAACCATGATATTATTTGCGGTTATTGACGTACTGGGCACTATCCCTGTGCTCATAGATTTAGAAAATCGTATCGGTGATATACACGAAATGAAAGTTACCGTTGTTTCGGGCGCTATAATGTTGGTTTTTCTTTTTCTGGGACAAAGTATTTTATCACTTATCGGGCTTGATATACGTTCGTTTGCATTAGCAGGGGCCATTGTTATTTTTTTCATAGGGCTGGAAATGGTCCTGGGGATAAAACTTAATAAAGACGAAAATTCAATGGCCGCTTCCATTGTGCCTGTGGCTTTTCCGTTAATTGCCGGGACCGGAACACTAACTACGCTTTTATCCATACGTGCCGAATTCAAAGTTGAAAACATAATAGCGGGTATTCTTATTAACCTTATAGTAGTATATTTGGTTATTAAAAATATTAAGCATTTAGCTAAATTACTTGGGCCCGGCGGAATAGCAATACTCCGCAAAGTTTTTGGTATTACCCTGCTTGCTATTGCTATTAAATTATTTACAACAAACCTTGGAATAATACATTAATCGATGCATAAAGAAGCGCATTTAAAACAGCCCACCGTACTCAAAGATGTTATCATCGGTCTTTCCGATGGTATCACTGTACCTTTTGCATTAACCGCCGGAATTAGCGGAGCGGGTATCAGCAATCACCTTATTATTACTGCCGGTATTGCGGAAATATGTGCAGGCGCTATTGCTATGGGCTTGGGTGGTTACCTGGCAGGTAAAACAGAAGAAGAACATTATTACCATGAAATGCATCGCGAATATCACGAGATAAAGACTGTGCCCGATGTAGAGAAGCAAGAGGTAAGAGATGCAATAGCTTACTATGGACTATCGAAAGATATACAAGACATGGTGGCTGAAGAACTGGCGAAAGATGAAAAACAATGGGTAGAATTTATGATGCATAATGAACTACGTTTGGACGCACCTGAAAAGGGAAGAGCCAGGAGTAGCGCCATGAATATTGCATTCTCCTATATTGCCGGCGGAACTATCCCCCTTATGGGATATGTATTCACTGAATTACCTTCTACCGGGTTAAGAGATTCCTCCATTATTACCATTGTTTGCCTGCTTCTTTTTGGATATTTCAAGAGCAAATTGACAGGACAAAATCCATTTACGGGAGCATTGAAAACTATGGGTATAGGAGTGTTGGCCGCAGCTTCGGCATTTGCCATAGCATATTGGTTTAATCACAGATAAATATATGGATATTACACCTGAAATAAAGAAGAAATTAGAGCTTTTGGACGAGAAGTACCAAACCATGGGGCAGGATATGAATGCCTACCTCGATGGGTTGCTGTACATGGATTATCTTAAATATTGGGATTATATACATACCGATACCCTCCTATCGCTTCAAAATCCACGTACCAATTTCCCCGATGAGAAGATATTCATTATGTATCATCAGATAACTGAGTTATTTTTTAGGTTATGCATACATGAATACGAACAAATATCTGAAAAAGAGGTAATTAACGCTGATTACTTAATTCAAAAGGTTAAACGTATCGTAAACTACTTCGATGGATTGAATACTACCTATGGCATCATGATAGAAGGTATGGAAAAGGAGCAATTCCTTAAATTCCGTATGGCCCTGTTACCTGCCAGTGGTTTTCAATCGGCCCAATACCGGATGATAGAACTCTACTCTACTAACCTGGTAAATCTCCTAAATCATGAATATGCCAGTAAAAATCCGGATGTTAAAAAGCTATCTCCTGAGCAGCTATTTGAACATATTTATTGGAAAACCGGAGCCACTGAATTAGCCACCGGAAAGAAGACATTAACCCTAAAGCAATTCGAAGAGAAGTACAGTGCTCAATTCATCGAGCTATCTAAGAAGTGTGCAAAAGGAAATTTATATGCCAGGTATAATGAGCTTCCTGAATCGGAAAGGAATAATCCGGAGCTTGTTTCACTCATGCGCCAATTAGATTCTAATATAAACGTAAATTGGTGTCTTCAACATTATAAATCAGCGGTACGTTATTTGCAGGGTGACCCTGAAATTATTGCCGCAACAGGTGCTACCAATTGGCAGAAATATCTCCCTCCCCGATTCCAAAAAATTATCTTTTTCCCGGAATTGTGGACAGGTAATGAGAAGCAGGAATGGGGTAAAGCCTGGGTGGAAAAACTCCTCGAAAAGTAAGTGTTCCACGTGGAACACTTGTCAATAAAATGGATATTATTTTATACGTTCCACGTGAAACAATAGGCATAAATGACTCCTACTCTACCCAAGAATTATACTGACGATTTTAAGCAAGTACTGGCACAGCCCTACAATAGTTACAGAGAAAATCTACCTATAGTCACGTATAAGAATGCCTATTTCACACACTCAGGTATTGGCCTAAGAAGGTTCAAATTAATTAACGAAACACTCTTCGATAATATTACCCCAAAGCATAGGAAGCACTTTTATAAGTATGCCTTTTATAAGTATTTAATGGGTAAGAATGTTCGGATAAAAGGCGATAATTTGTTGCTTCTGCATAACCACTGGACTACCGGATACCATCATTGGGTAACCGAATGCTTGGCTAAAATGGTGTGTCTTGATACATCACAATATACCCTGGTTGTTCCCGAGTATTACGGCCAATTTGCCTTTGAAAGCATCTCACTATTTAACTTTAAAGAGGTTAAAAGGATACCCACTGGATGCGGTCTTTCTACCAATAAAATAACCTTGGTTGCTAACCCAAATTCGGGGCATTATAATCCTGTTTTACTGACTTCGCTTAAGACGAAGCTAATTGAAAAATGTAATGTAGTAGGTACCTCTATTGAACCTTATGATCGCATTTATGTATCCCGAAAAACTGCCCGTCTTAGGAAGGTAGAAAACGAAGAAGGGGTTATTAATTTATTATCAAACTATAGGTTTAAAGTAGTAGATATAGATAAGCTAAACTTCTTCCAGCAGGTTCAATTATTCTCCCAATGCAAGGTGTTTGTCTCGATCCATGGAGCAGCTCTGACCAATGCCATGTTTATGCCTAAGGGGGGTAAAGTATTGGAGCTATATCGCTCCTTGGTGAATGATATTCCCTGGATGAATACCTGTTATTGGAACTTGGTTACGGCAAGCGGACTTGACTATTATTACCAGTTTTGTGAACGCGCAGCCAATTACGGCACCTCGGCTGATAACACTAATCTTATCGTAGATATTCCAAAACTGGAAGAGAATATGCGACTAATATTGGGTGAATAAATGGGATTGTTTCACGTGGAACAAAAAGCCTGAAATTAGCAAGCAGAATGACTAAGGCTATAAAAGAATCCTTTATAAAGTAGAATGGAAGTAAGCAAGAAAACCACCAATAATATTCGCCTGCGTTTTGGGTTCTTACGAATAAAGAAACTAATTAAGCCGGTTAATATTCCAGCAAAAAATGCAGAAAATAAAATCATAATTCAAAGATAGAAATTATGATGTTCCACGTGGAACAAGTATGCTATAATAACTACCAATAATTGCCAGTTGGGCTCCGACTATCGCCCCAAATGCACCATCAAAATAGAAATATCGGAAGGATTTACCCCACTGATACGAGATGCCTGCCCTAAGGTTTTAGGACGGAATTTGCTTAGCTTTTCACGAGCTTCTATAGATAGGGAATTCAGGGAATGGTAATCAAAACTATCATGCAGAATTAAATCATCTAGCCTAGCAGCTTTATCGGAGGTTTCCTGTTCCTTGATAATATAACCAGTATATTTCATTTCAATTTCGGCCTGCTCAATAGTTTCCGTATCGTAAGATTCCAAGTAAGATTTTATAGCTTCAGAAGAATTCGCTAATCCGTTTATAGTAACATCGGGCCTCGACAAAATGGAATAAGCTTTTACTTTTTGAGAGATTTCCATCGATCCAATTTCACTTAAATATGGGTTTGCTTCTTCCGGGGAAATGGTAGTCTCTTTGAAATATTTATTTAATTCTTTGCTCTTTTTCATTTTATCGCTTACCCGTTCAAAACGTTCTTTCGATGCCAAGCCCATTTCATAACTTAAGGGGGTTAAACGGATATCTGCATTATCCTGGCGGAGCAAAATCCGGAATTCGGCTCTTGAGGTAAACATACGATATGGTTCTTCGGTACCTTTTGTGATGAGGTCGTCAATCAGCACTCCGATATATGCTTGTGAGCGGGAAAGTACAAAAGGTTTCATTTTTTGCACCTTTAAATGGGCATTAATTCCAGCCATAATACCCTGACAAGCAGCCTCTTCATAGCCAGTAGTACCGTTAATTTGACCTGCAAAATAGAGATTTTCAACCCGACGCGTTTCCAGTGTATTAGACAGCTGATCGGGAGGGAAGTAATCATATTCTATCGCGTACCCCGGCCGGAACATTTTAACGCGTTCTAATCCAATAATTCGTTTCAAAGCGGCGTATTGCACGTCTTCCGGAAGCGATGTTGAGAATCCATTGAGGTAAACTTCCACTGTATCCCATCCTTCGGGTTCAATAAAAAGCTGGTGACGTTCTTTGTCGGCAAACCGATTTATCTTGTCCTCAATCGAAGGACAATACCTCGGTCCTACCCCTTGAATGCGTCCGGCAAACATGGGCGACTTTTCAAAACCGGTTTTTAAAATATCATGTACTTCATCGCTGGTATAAGTAATCCAGCAACTCCGTTGCTTTTGCAGAGGTTTTATTTCTTGCAGGTACGAAAACTTTTGTGGCTCTTCATCGCCTTTTTGTTCTTCAAGTTTGGAGTAATCAATCGAGCGCCCATCAATACGCGGAGGGGTTCCTGTTTTCATGCGCCCGCTCTGGAAGCCCAGTTTAAGCAGGTCTTCCGTAATGCCGGTTGCAGCCCTCTCCCCTGCCCTGCCGCCACCAAATTGTTTTTCTCCTATGTGAATAAGTCCATTTAAAAAGGTGCCATTGGTCAGCACTACAGACTTGCATTTAATTTCTATTCCTAAGCCGGTAACAACGCCGTAAACCTTGTCATTCTTAATGATAAGGCCTTTCACCATATCCTGGAAAAAGTCGAGGTTAGGTGTATTTTCTAATAATTTTCTCCATTCGAGTGTAAAGAGTGCGCGGTCGTTTTGTGCGCGCGGACTCCACATGGCGGGGCCTTTGGAGCGGTTCAGCATACGGAATTGTATAGCCGTTTTATCACTCACAATGCCTGAATATCCGCCAAGGGCATCAATTTCACGTACTATCTGTCCCTTGGCAATGCCACCCATAGCAGGATTGCACGACATCTGCGCAATCTTAGTCATGTCCATAGTAATAAGCAAAACAGACGAACCTAAATTCGCTGCTGCGGCAGCCGCCTCGCATCCTGCGTGCCCTGCTCCTACTACTATTACATCATATTCTTGAAACATTTTCTACAAAAGGGCTGCAAAGGTAGGCTATTTAGAAATAATTACGGAAATAACGGCTAAAAACGGGTATGTTTTGTTATTGGATAGGTTGCTTTTCCCATACTTCCCACCCCCTATTGTTGTCTGGATTATATATTAGATCACGAGGAAATAAGTGATGGTATAATGCTAGAATTTTGTTATTGTCTTCTTTATAATTAAAGTAAATCGTGTATCTACCAAAGTGCCCTAAAAAACTTTTTCCTGAAACGTAATGGTAATAACCATTTGCAACCATTTTATTGCTTTCATTAAATTCAATTGTTGCATTAACGCTAGCATTTTCATGCTTCCAGTATTTTGCATCAATTGTAAAAATGTTTTCTCCTTTGTAGGAAAGTTTTATTTCTAAATCATTATTTTGACTTCGCATATTTT
>JABDCH010000085.1 GCA_013288205.1 Bacteroidota bacterium
AAAGATACCCTTACAGGCTTAAGTGCAGGCACCTATACAGTTACGGTAACCGATAGTTCTCATTCCACTGCAACATCAAGTTTTGTAATAACGCAGCCAACAGCTTTAACAACTTCTATAGGAGCTCCCAAGAATATTCTATGTAACGGAGGTATCGATAGTGCAACGGTAAATGTAAACGGAGGAACTTCTCCTTACTCTTATGCATGGTTACCTTCCGGTGGCACCAATGCTATAGGAACAGGACTTACAGCGGGAACCTATACGGTAACTGTTCGAGATAGTAATAACTGCAGCGCTACTTCTTCTGTCACCATAACTCAGCCAACGGCTATGGTTATTACAAAAGATTCAATAAATGTAACCGATGCCAGTGTGTGCAATGGCGGAGCTTCGTTAACCGTAAGCGGTGGTACCATACCCTATAAATATATTTGGAGCCCCGGTGGCGGAACAAATGATACTATTAGCGGGAGATGCGCCAACTATTACTGCTGTAGAATCACGGATCATCACGGTTGCATGCAGAACATTTGTAACTATATGGTGTTTTCCCTTCACTGGCGTAGGCTATGGTTTCTCCATCATTATTCCCTTGGCAACTTGGGGAAGTCCCGGTTATGTGAACATTCAAAGGCGCATAAAAACTAAAAACAAGTCCATCGGTATCCACTCCGCCACCCGCAACTCCATATAGCTTGTTCCCGGAAAGAGTTAGGTCACTGGAAGGGTATTTTCCATTAGCGCCATCAAAATCAAATAGCTCCTGGTAGTTGTTGCCATTGGTATCAATGGAAAACAAGTTGCCATCCTGGTATGCACCTCCAATTGTGGTTGTTCCATGCAGGGTGTTCCCGGAAAGTGTTAAAGAGCCAAAAGGCTCTTCTCCATTTGTGCCATTGAAATCAAATAAATCTTTATAATTTTTACCACTGGTATCTATGAAGAATATATTACCATCTCCTTTTGATCCTCCCGCGGAGGTTATTCCATATAACCTGTTCCCGGAAAGTAGGAAGGAACCAAAAGGTAAGGCGCCATTCGTACCATTGAAATCAAGCATTTCCTTATAATTGCTGCCATTCGTATCTATAGAAAATATCAAGCCATTGCTGTATTTCCCCCCAAATTCTGTCATTCCATATAATTTGATTCCGGAAAGCGTTAAAGAACCCATAGGCCCTTCTCCGTTCGGAGGGTTGAAATCAAGTATATCTTTATAATTATTCCCGCCCGTGTCTACAGAAAATACGACTCCCCAACCATTCGCTCCGCCATAAAAGGTCATTCCGTATAATTTGTTTCCGGAAATCGTTAAGGAACCATTAGGCATTTCCCCGGTTGTACCATCAAAATTAAACACGTCTCTATAGTGGCTGCCATCTGTATCGATGCAAAATATAATACCATAACCATGTGTTCCTCCCTGGCTGGTCATTCCATATAACTTGTTCCCGGAAAGTGTTACGGAACCGAAAGGTTCTGCACCATTAGGGCCACTGAAATCAAGTAAGTCCTTATAATGGCTGCCATCAGTATCTATAGAAAATACAGTACCCCAACCTTTGGGTCCTCCCTCAGAGCTTGTTCCATACAACTTGTTCCTCGAAAGCGTCAAAGATCCATCGGGTTGTGCTCCATTTTTATTATTAAAATTAAGCAACACATTGTATTGCGCAGTCACTACGTTTGCTATTAAACAAAGTAGGAAACCAATCAATAGGAAATGCTTTTTTATGATCATGCAAAAGCAAATATACGCTACTCAGAGTAAATTATATGATAATTAACCAAGTATTTTTAGTTTTATATTGTAATCTGTATTCTATTAAATTAAATTAAATATCTTTATCTCCTAAAATTATAAATTATGACATACACCACCTATCACCACAGGATAGCTCTATTGATTTTTGGAATTATTATTATTTCGTGCAAAACAAGCCTTGCTCAATCAAGCTGGACCACCAGCGCCGATACGGTCTCCACAACAGGCTATGTTAAAATATCCGGAATAGTTACCGATACCACAACCGATTTTATGGGAATTGATAAACACGGAAAACTGCTTGCTTTAAATGGTCATACGTTGAATAATGTTCTTTATCCAATTGTGCCGATTATTACTACATGCGATACCAATAACCCCATATGGTATAAAAAATACATTTTTAATGGGGCAGCATTGGTAACAAAATATTGCACCTGGGTAGGTGTTGGTGAAGCTGCTATGACCGGGTTTCCCCAAGCACCATTGAGCGTTTCGAGTGCTAATTCCGTTACACAGTTTACAGTAGTTAATCCCACCAAGCTGACAAACCGGTTTAGCATAGATACGGGCGGAGTTACCTATATAGCGGGCAAAGTTGGCATTGGAACCACTCCCAGCAATTATATGTTAGATGTAAAAGGAGTTGTACGCGCCAATGAAGTTAAAGTGTGTGTATTCGGCACCTGCGATTTTGTTTTTGATAAGAACTATACCTTGATGCCCTTAGCTGATTTGCAGAATTATTTAAATTTAAACCACCATTTGCCCGGCATTGCTTCTGCACAGGATATGGAAAGCAGTGATGGTGTTGAATTAGGAAAAATGAATAGCCAGTTATTGCAAAAGGTGGAAGAGCTTACATTATATGTTTTGCAACAGCAAAAAGAAATCGAAGAATTGAAAACCGAAATTAAAAGTAGATAATATTGAAAAGCATTCTTGCATTTCTTTGTTTAATGGGGTTCTTTGTGAATCCTGTTTTTTCGCAGTTTCACCCGGGAGTTTCTCAAGAAACTTTTCAGGGAGACAGTGCTATATCGAAAGGTGTTATTATAAAAATTAACCCTTCGCTTATAGCAACAGGAGTGACAACAAATGGGGAGTATGGTGTTATCATTCAATTCCCTATCAAAAGAACACGGGGGCAAAATGGAATATTTAAAAACATGGATGCTTACATTGGCGGAGGGTATGACCAAAATTTCGATAGCTATACCGCCGCAACGCAACCAAATGGGACAGGGTACACCATCAGAGGTGGCATTTATTGTTATAGGAAGAAAAAGAAATATGTGTCATTCCAGTTTTTTTATCGTAGGTGGGATATTAAGAGTATTTATGAAACAGAGGCAGAGCAGATGGACAATATAATAGACCCATCTACTTTTTTGGGTTCTACTTATGATGCCGACCATAGCGAGGTATTGTATTTTGAAAATGCAAAAGTAAGTGTCTATACAGTTGATATAGTATATGGAAAACAATACAGACCGAAGGGTAACCGAGGAGGGTTATTTTTTGAATGGTTTATAGGTGCGGGCATGCGGTATAAAATTATTGACATTGATGAACTTGGAGACTATAATTCACTGACAATATTGGGTTATGGTATTACCCCGGGAACTTATCAGCCATTTAATACGCCTATACATACAACTGGAACAAGCATATACCCTGATATGAAATTAGGATTTATGATTGGCTTTATTTTATAAATATCAAATATGAAAACATTTATTTTTATTTTACTGAGTATTTATAGTGTATCTAGATTAAATGCACAACCCTGCTCTACCCCCGCTCAAAACTTACAAAAGTATTGGGAATATAGGGAAAGACTTAAAGATTTTGTGGTAGTAGGAAGCGATAGCGGATGCAGCCTGATTTCTCCTGACAGAACTGCAGGACAGGTAAAGTATGAAGATGAACCCACTCCCTTAGGTTATTACATAGGCGTATTGGCATCGGAATATTATTTACTCTATACACAGGCAAGCGATACAGCCAGCGCAAGCCAGAAAGCGCGTACCCTCGAAGAATTGTATTATGCGCTGGCGGCAGCAGTGCGCTTAGACCAAAATGCAGAGGGATATTGGCTACACTATTTCGCAGGCTCTACATATACAGTTGTCCCCGGAGATTTGAATGGCTTTATGATTCGGGATGACGTCAGTTCCAATTTTCTGAATGATTGGGAAAATGGAGATTATGTGGAAAACGATTTGAATAAGGGGCTATCACCCCCGCCTAATGGTGTTGCCGGTGATCCTACATATTATCAGGCTAATACATTACAGACAAGTTTTATAACAGGAATTAATACATATGGTGGGCATTTTACAGGAGCATGCGCGATTTTTAATAGCAGACGGAGTGGTCCTAATCCTCTGTCCACAGATGAACTTACCCAATTGTTTACCGGACTTGCAATCGTAACCAAATTGCTTCCCGCCGCTGGAAATCCGGCTTACTTGGGTAATAATTTAACCACCATGGCACAAACCATTGCAGATAGGATATCACAATGGATAAATAATAGAAACAATGGCGTTATTTTTAATCCCGTCACATCAATGTGTGCGAGTGGCTCGGTTTGGAATAGTAAACCAGATTTTATTAATCATTGCAAATGTGACGCAGCAGGTTCCGAACCGGGAGCTCTTATAGAAGGGAATGTGGCTTATGGCATTCAAAGTGCTGATTATGCCATTTTGTATGGGTTTGATCCTTTACATACATATGTGCCATTATCCCCTACGTGGTCTATATTTTATAAAAATGTTTATATTCGGAAGGATGGACAAGAATTCATACCCCTTACCCTGGGAACTATTGGAAAATCATGGGGTAGTCTTACGGGAGCCGTTGTAAACTATATGGCCATAGCTAATGCAATCCACGATGCCAAACATGGTGATGTAGATGGATTACCTTTATTATACACTGTACTTTGGGAACAAAATACAGCCAGTTATGGGACAGCTTATTATGATAGTTTAGTAAGCGATGCTCCCTGCCATGGTACGATTGGTAATAATGGAAATTACGAATGGAGTCAAGGGGAAAGATGGGTAGGAGGACCTAATAAACCTAACCAAAGTAGTAATGATATATTTTTCGGGGCAGATTATATGCTCTATTTTAACCTGCTTTGTGTGGCTTACCCTACGCTCACGGGGACTCCCGGTAATCATTATACCCCCTATTTTTATATTCCTGCCAAAAAGTTGAGGTATCCTTATTTGATAGAAACCAATTATACCGAAAGCAGCGAGAAAAATTTTGCTGCTGCCGACTCCATTGAAGCAGGCAATATCGGTAGCGCAGGCGATTATATTATCGCCAACGATAATGACTCCCATCAACCCTTGTCCCTGGGCAATGCACAAGTGCATTTTACAGCAGGCAAATTAATTGACTTGATGCCAGGCTTCGATGCACAACAAGGTATTTACTTATTTGATGCCTCTATAGATACTTCTATTCATGCTATGAATTGCAGCGAATGCAACCCTTCTTATAATGTTGAGACTCTTCTTCCTAGTGGACCACCCCTCCCTGCCGGAGATACAATACCTTGGTTTTCCACCGATACTATTAATAATTGCAAGAGATGTGATACCATTCATTTTCTGGGAATAGAAGGGGATACGCTCGGTGTTTCGCACTGGCGTTGGAATTTTGGAAACGGAGATACATCTAATTCTTCACATCCCTATGTAATATATTGCCTGAGCAACCATATAGATACTGCAACGGGTAACAGAGATACAGCCTTTCAGGTAACCTTAATTGCCAAAGATTCAGCCAGTGGTGAGAACGATACGCTTGTTACTTCCTTTTATATTTATTGCCCCGCAGGCATCCCGCTTCACCACACTACTACCCATGAATCAGATGAGACAACTAACAGCAATAAAGGGTATTCCTTTAATCTGCAACCTACATTAACAAACAGCACTACATCTATACAGTACACCATGCCCGAACAGGCACAGGTAACCATAAGGATACATACGTTGTTGGGAGTAAACGCAGGCGATATAGTTAATACGGTACAGAATGCAGGGCAATATTCCGTCAATTTTAATGCACGCAGTTTACCGCCTGGAATATATTATGTAAGTATGCTCACCAGCAATTTTACTAAAACGATGAAATTGGTTGTGGTAAAGTGAGAAGGGAAGCTAATTATTCAGCGATAGCCTGCTTCTTGCTCACCTTATGTTTTTCCATAAGTTTTGCAAAATCATCAAAGAGGTAACGGGCATCTTCAGGGCCGGGAGAGGCTTCGGGGTGGTATTGAACAGCAAAAACAGGTTTATCTTTTAATCGTATACCTTCAATGGTTCCGTCGTTCAGGTTGATGTGGGTTACTTCCACATTTTTCGATTTCTTAATGCCTTCTTCGCTTACGGCAAATCCATGGTTTTGCGAAGTGATTTCACTTTTTCCGGTAAGCAGGTTTTTCACGGGATGGTTTATTCCACGGTGGCCATTGTGCATTTTATAGGTCTCAATTCCATTGGCAAGCGCAATTAGTTGGTGGCCGAGGCAAATGCCCATGGCAGGTGTACCTGTTTCAATAAGTTGTTTAATAATGGCTATCTCATTATGCATAGGTTCAGGGTCACCGGGGCCATTGGAAAATAATATTCCGTCGGGTTTCCATTTCATAATTTCATCAGCCGACGATTTCATAGGGAACACTTTTACTTTGCATCCTCTGTCAGTCATGCATTTCACAATATTGCCCTTTATACCATAATCCATCATGGCTACTTTCAGCTTTGCATCGGCAGCACCTTCTTCATAGGGTTTATCGGTAGTTACCTTGGAGGATAGTTCCAAGCCCTGCATAGACGGAACCTTTTTGAGTAACTGTTTCAGTTCTTCAATATCTTTAATTTCCGAAGAGATAATACCATTCATAGCTCCTTTGCTCCGCAGGTGACGCACTAGTGCACGCGTATCAATATCTGAAATAGCTACGATACCATTGGTAACAAAAAATTGTTTGAGGGAGGATTGCGCTCTTTTCCTTGAGGGGACTTCATTAAAAGTGCGGCAAATTAACCCGGCTATTTTAATACCCTTCGATTCGTTTTCATGGTCTTCCACACCATAGTTACCTATGTGGACGTGGGTGGTAACCATTAATTGTCCGTAATAAGAAGGGTCGGTAAATACTTCCTGGTAACCGGTCATACCTGTGTTAAAACAAAGTTCGCCCGTAGTTGTACCTGTGGCTCCGCTGGCCCGTCCGTGAAAAACCTTTCCGTCTTCTAAAAGTAATATGGCTGTTGGATAGAGAGTTTGAGGCATGGCTTGTTTATTAATAATTAACGATTAGGAATAGGTAATTAAAATAGCGCAGCAAATTTACACTTTGCTGCGCATATTATAGCATACCAGTTTTCAGATTTTTATCAACGCTTATATCTGTCGCAAAAATCTGTATTACCTTATCAGTTGTACAAAACCATCTTTCTGGAAGCTGTTACCGGTACAACTGGCATTTATTATATAATAATAAACACCCTCTGGGGCTTTGCCACCGCCTTCGGTGGTGCCATCCCAATATTTATTCGGGTCGGTGCTTTTATATTCTTCTTTGCCCCAACGGTCAAATATTTGAAGCGACCAGGTGCTAAAGCCATGTGTAGGTATGTAGAATATATTATCCAATCCCAGTGTTCCTGCAGTAGTAGGTGTAAATACATTTGGTACAATGAAATTATAACAAGGTGTTTCTATAATAATGGTTACGGTGCGCTCTATCGGGCAATCTGCCGAATCTACTCCCGATACAGTATAGGTTGTTGTTACGGACGGACTAGCGGTAGGATTAGGACAAGTGTAGCAGCTTAATCCGCTGTTTGGCGGAGTCCATTGATATTTTGTTATGCCTGTTCCGCTTGCTAAAATAGTTGTGTCTCCTCCCAGCAATATAGTGGTATTACAACATGCATATAATTGCGGGTTATCTTGTATAACGGTTGTTGTTTCCGTAGTTACGCATCCATTTGATATAGTTAACGTAAATGTTTTGTTAGAACTGGTTACAAAAACTCTTGCCGTATCGCTTGTACTTCCACTGCTCCATAGTAAATTAAACGGTCCTGTTCCGCTGGGTGTAGCGGTAAGGGTAACATACGCACCCTCGTTTCCGCATGCTATAGGCGTAGCTATATATGCTCCGGGGTATCCTACACCTTTTACATGAAAAGTATCGATAACAGAGCATCCAAGGCTATTGTAAGCGGTTACAGTAAAAACAGTATCATTATTAACAGGGCCTGTAATAATAGTTGCGCTGGTTTGTCCGCTATTCCATAGATATCTTGTTGGATTTGTAGAACTGTTTACGGTTACAGTATCCCTACTGCCCTGGCATTTGAATCTGTCTCCACTTATGATAAGACTAGGCAACGGAACCACTGTTACAGTCATCACTTTTTGAATACTGTCGCATGTTCCATATATGGTAGCTGTATAGGTTGTTGTTACCGTATCATTAACTTTTATTGACGAGCTTGTGGCACCGGTACTCCATTTATAGTGAACAGCCCCTCCTGCTCCAATAGCAGTGATGGTTGTAGTTTGATGGGGGCAGATACTGTCGTGGGTTATTTGTATAGAGGCTGTTACAGGTTGTATTACCTTTAAAGAAACACTATTCGAATCTTCACAGGTCCCCCCAAACGTATATAAAGTGTAGGTTGTTGCATTGGACAAATTAATGTGAATGGTTAAATTGGTTGAATTACCCGGACTCCAGCGGTAAGTAGTTCCTCCACTTCCGGTTAATGTTAAACTATCACCTACGCATACACTGTCCTTGCTTGTATTGATGGTTGCACTTGGCACAGGCACTACTAATACTTTCAACGTTGTATCGTGTGAACAACCATCGGTAGTGGCTTTAACGGTGTAGGTTGTATTAACAGCCGGATGCACCGAGTAAGATGATCCCGTCGCTGATCCGGGATTCCATAAATACGAATTCCCTCCGGTTGCAGAAAGGGTGGTACCATTACCTATACATATAGTGTCTTCCCCTGTTATTATTGGTTTGGGAAGAGGTAGTACTTTAACGGTAATCGATGCTGTATTTGTGCATCCATTTATATCAGTTCCTGTGATGGTATAAGTGGTTGTAACAGTTGGCGATGCAATAGGCGAGACACAATTAGTACAACTTAATCCCGAAGCAGGTGTCCAAGAATAAGTGCTGCCACCTGTGCCAGTAATAACCGTACTTCCTTTAAAACATACGCTGTCATTCAAAGGTGGAACAGTGGATATGGTAGGTGGTGGATCTGAGTTCACTGTCACAGAGTCTTTAAACTTACAGCCAGAATTATCCGTTACCGTTACATAATATTTCCCTGCGGTAAGACCTGTATCTGTCTGATTTGTTCCCCCATTGCTCCATGCAAAAGTATATGGCGATTTTCCGTTTACTATATTTATTGTGGCTGTGCCACTATTTAACCTCGAACACTGAGCTCCGGTAGCGCCTACTGATACGGTGGAACTATAAATCCGTACTGTATCGAATATTTTCACGCAGGAATCACCTCCGGGAGTGTAGATAGTTACCGTATAACTGCCTGCGCTCAACCCGGTAGCAGTGGCTGTTGTTTGTTTAGATGGGGTCCATAAATAAGTATATGCTGAATTTGTACCGGTTACAAACGCAGTGGCCTTTCCATCATTGCCTGCGCAGGTAGTGGCTGTAGCAGTATCTCTATAAGTAAATGCATTGGTAATGCATACTTGCTGGCTGTTGAAGTCGGCTCCCGTTCCTCCTGTAAAGCCCCAATATACTTTTGGATTTCCTTTAAATATGGAATCAACTATATCTCCTTTATATCCAACCCGGAAACTACAATCAAAATAAACACTCATGGAGTCATCGAAAGGATTCCATACAATTTCCAAGTTATGCCAGTTGCCATCAGGCAAATACGGATTAGTGGGCGAAAGTTGAACAGGGCCTGCCAAATTGTTGCCCGATAAATCTGTGTGGTCGATATCACCATTTTTTTCGATAGCGGTATGGCAAAATGCCGGATCCCATCCGTTTTGGTAAGTGTCAAACTCGACAGCAAGAGATTGGGTTAATCCCTGGAAGCCAAGCCCGCCGCCAGGAAGCCCTGTGGCATTAATGCCTTGCTGTTGCATAACAAATGCCATCCCGTCAGCACCTATGCTATAGGATGAAGTGCCCAGAAAAATTTCACATTGAACAACGAAAGGTTTTGATAAATCGGCTTGTGTAGAGTCCCATATTTCACCTGCCTGACCGCCTGTGTTGGGAGTTAGCTGGTATGTTTTAACATTGGGTAAGCATTTGGGTGTGATAACAGAGGCGTTCCCGTTTAAGGAGAATTGTGCTTGATTTTTTAAGGGCATTAAGAAAAACAAAACAGTACATAGGTAAATGATATTCTTCATGGGAGTAGT
>JABDCH010000086.1 GCA_013288205.1 Bacteroidota bacterium
TTTTGAGTGGAGTTGGCCTCCGCTGAAAATGATTTTACAATAATTATCTTTCGCTTTTAGCGCACAAAAAATGGATGTATGTTAAGGAGCAAGAAGAGTTAAAAAATCTGCTTTTTTGTATCGTGAAACTTCTAACAGGCTACCGTCAGACATTAACACTTCTCCGCCTTTTCCTTTAATATATTGCTTAACATGGCTAAGGTTTACCAAATTAGCTTTGTGTATGCGGAAAAACTCTTTATGAGGCATCATTTCCTCGTATTCTTTAAGTGTACGCGACGAAGTAAATTTTTGTCCGCCAACAAGATGAATTTTTGTATAATTTCCATCTGCCTCCAGCCGCACTACTTTTTCGGTATCCAGGTAAATAATACCTTCCTGCGTATGTACTGGTAACTTTAGAATTTTATTTGTTTGAGAAAGTGAAGAGAATAGACTTTCGATTTTTTTTAAATCTACTGTTCCTCTTTCTTTTTTTTCTTCGCATTTCTTTACGGCATCCACTAATTCGTCGGAGTCGATGGGTTTCAAAAGATAGTCAATAGCAGTATGTCTAAATGCTTTGATGGCGTATTGGCTGTAAGAGGTAGTGAAGATTACCTCAAACCCAATATTTTTTCCAGGGATATTTTTTGAGGATATACGGTTCAATAAGTCAAATCCACTTCCAAATGGCATCTCAATATCCAGGAACACTATATCAGGTGCGAGGGAGGAAATTTTTTGTTCTGCTTCATCTATGGAATGTACCGTTGCAAGGACATGCACACCCGGACAATACCTGGTCAGAAGCCTTACTAGCCCTTTAGCGCCTATAACTTCATCATCCACTATTATAGCATTAAGCATAGGTTTTCATATTTGTAATGATGGGCATTAATATTTCAACTCTCGTACCGGCGGCAGTACCATCGGTACTTATCTTGTCTGTAAAATTAACACTCATTTTTGATTTGAAGAGTGCATTGATTATTTCAAGTCTCTCAGCGGCAATAGATAATCCCATTGACTTATGAACCGAATCCTTTTTTAGTTTCATGCTTTGCTCCCTTCCTATTCCATTGTCATCTATACTACACTTTAGCTGGTTATTTTGCAATTCAAAATGAATGCTCACTTCACCCTGCCGTCCGGTAAGATGCATTAAGCCATGCCATATCGCATTTTCAACATAGGGCTGTATAAGAAGCGGTGAGATGAATATATTATCTTTATCAATGGAATCATTTACCATAATTTTAAACCGGAACCTAGAAGAAAACCGTATCCTTTCAAACTCCAGGTAAAGTTCAAGCATTTTAATTTCATCGGATATCGGAATATTTTCATAACTCGAATTTTCAAGTACCATGCGCATTAATTTCGAAAATCTTGATAGATGTTTTTGTGCTCCATACTTGTCGTTTTCTAAAATAAAATTTTGGATGGAATTAATAGCATTGAATATGAAATGCGGATTCATTTGTGCTCTTAGGGCTTTCAATTCCATTAGTATTTTTTCTTTTTCAACTAATATTTTTTCTTTTTTAGCATATCTCAGGGAGCGATATATAATAACGGCTATAAGCCCTATTATTAAGGCAATTGAAATTGCCAGCAAATTAATAATTTGTTGTCGCTTACTTTTGGCCTCTGCTAGTTCTTTAGCTTTATCTTCTTCTGCCTGCTGCGCCGCTAGCTGCTTGTCGTAATCATACTTTGCTTCCAACCTGCCAATTTCTTTGCTTTTATCCCGGCTTATAAGGGTATCTTTGGCTGCCGAATACTTAAGATGATATTGATATGCTTTTTGCCATTGCCCCAGGTTCATATATGCTTCACTAAGGTTTTCGTTACCGTCTCTTATTACCTCGTAATCCTTTATACTGTCTGCTATGGCTGTGGACTTTGTCAGGTATTTTATCGCATCTTCATATTTTTTTTGTTCTAAAAGTGCGTTGCCAAGATTGCTGGAATTTATGGCGAAATCTATTTTATCACCCACTTTTTCCGCTCTTTCAGCAGCTTCGGAACAGTATTTTATAGCTTCTTTATAATTTCCTTCACTTCCATAAGCTATGCCCAAATTGCCTAAACTATTAGTCACTAGTTGCTCATTATGAAGTCCGCTAGCTATTGTTAATGTTTTTAAAAAATATTCAATAGCTTTTCGATAATCATTTTGTTGGGTAGCCACACTGCCTATACGCATCAAACTTCTCGCCTCCTCTTCCTTGTCATTTAATTCTTTACTCAGTTTGAGAGATTGAGAATAATCATCCAGTGCGTTTTTGTAATCTCCCTGACTTAGATAAATATCACCCATGTTTCCAATATAACGGGCTTCCCCCTTTTTATCCTTGCTCAGCTTTGCTATTTTTAATGCTTTTAAATCGTATTCCAACGCTTTGGAAAAAATTCCCTGGACATTATAAATTCTTGCGATATTTGACAGAATTGAAGCTGAAGCGATTGAATAGCCATGGAGACTATCTACTTTTAGCCCATCCATATAATAATTCAGCGCTTTGAGATAATCAGATTTGTAATAATATATGCTAGCCAACGTATTATTAGCCTTTGCCGTACCCACAAAATAATTACTTTTTTGAGCAAGTATTAAGGCTTGGTTAGCATATTGTAATGACACTTCAAATTCTCCATGTTGTTCCAATAATTGGGCAAGTATATTCAAATGCTTTACCTTAGTTGTATCTTCCTTATCTGTTTTCAATAGTGTACCAAGAGAGTCTGCCTGTTTTTGCTGACTCAACAGAAATAAGGGGAAACCAAACAAAAGCAATAGACAAGTAAAAAATTTTATCATTTACAGAATTGTTAAATGCCAAATACAAATTTAAAGAAAAACGAATGAAATACTAATTACCCTCAATTGTCTTTAGATACTTCTTATTATAAAATCCCTTTGATGGTTTTTATAAGTGCAATTAATCTGCCTTTTTGTACGGTTTATAGCTCAAAATAACCACAGGATAAGTATGTGGGATAATTCCCGTGGGAATGGGCTTTTAGGTATAAATTCGCATCATCGAGGAATCTTTTGAAAATCCCTGTATGAAGATAAACTACCTACTTTCTATTTTTGCAATCATAGCCTTTTTTCTAATCAATCAACCTTTAAAAGGACAAAGGAGTATTCCCAAAAATACAGTTAGCAAAAAGAGTGCTTTGGGAGCCAAAGTCAAATGGACGGCTAATCCATTCGACTACCAGGTTTTCATTGAAAATAAGGGACAGTTTAGTGGTACCCCAAATGGAGATAAAATATTATATGGCGCACAGGTCGGAAATGTATATGTATTCATTACACCTCATGGCCTTATTTATAAATATACTGAACGACCGGAGGATGCTGATAAAAAACATTCGGGGGCTGTTGACCCGGATGAGATAGATTTGAATAAGAAACCTATAGACCATTACTTAACTGCAACATGGCAGGGTTCCACTGGTAATATAGCTACTGTAGCGGGTGAAGAACAAACCTATTACTATACTTATCCGGGCGCCGATAATAAAAGCACTATCAAAGTAAATGTGTTTAAAACCATAACCTGCCAAAATGTTTACCCAGGCATAGATGTAAAATATACATTTCTTGAAGGGAAAGATGGATTTAAATATATGTTAATAGTGCATCCGGGCGCTGACCTTTCATCCATAAAATTGAAATATAAGGGGGCAAAAGAAATGAAAGCTGACCCGGATGGAAAGATAGAAATAAACAGCGGCTGGGGACAATTTGTTGACCATACTCCTACAAGCTATTATGAAGAGAATAATAACTCAGTTGATTGCAGTTACCAATTGAATAATTATACAGAATCATTCACCGTAAAAAATGTTGATGCAACTAAAACATTAATAATAGACCCCTGGTCAACTAATTGGACCAGTAAATATACTGGAACCGGAGGAGCCTACGATTTAGATTATGATTATGCAGGAAATGTATATGTATACGGGGGTACCTTTCCTTATCAACTGGCAAAATACAATAACGTAGGGGCACAGCAATGGACGTATATTACTTCTAATTTTCCGAATAGCCCTTATGGCGCTTTTTGTGTAGATAAAACCAGTGGGTCTTGTTTTTGTTTTGAAGGATTTGGATTCAACGGCTATGCCTATGTAGACAAACTAAGCAGATCCGGGACATTAATAAGCACTTTAACTTCTGGCACTATGAACGAGCAATGGCGGGCAACATACGATATATGCAGCCATAGTATTGCTATTGGTGGGGGTGGGATATTTACATCTCTTCAGGCCGCTACCCTGGACACTAATAATGTTAAATATGATACACTGAACATATTAGGCTTACCTCCAGGCAATCCAGTTCATGATATAGGCCTTATCGGTTCCGACCCTATTGTAGATTCTACTTATATGGCAACAGTGCGTTCCTTTCTATTCCCTCTTGTTGATGATAACTTATTATTACGAATGCCCATGCCAAGCCTTAGTCCAACAGCTTTATTAACTAATGACGGATTTGCATTCCTGGAAGTGTACGGTATGCGATATATAAGGGGTACGAATGGCATGAATGGAATGGCCCTAAGTCCTAATTGGGTTTACCTATACGACGGAGCTACCTTACGGCAGGAAAATAAGAATACAGGAGCCATTCATAATAGTACTAATGTTTCTCCAACTAATTTTGAATGGGGTGGTATATCTGTAGATCTATGTGATGATATTTATTTAGGAGATTCAAATAATATAGACTTGTACAATGCGTCCCTTATATATACCGGCACTATAGGTTCGTTTCCAGGAAATGTTTATGATGTAGTATTGGGTAATGGAAGGCTTGCCTCTGATGATACTACCCTCTATGTTTGCGGCCAGGGCTTTGTTTCAAGCATACATATAGCTCCGCCCGGTCCCCCACTTATAGTAAAAAAACGCACCCGTGTTTGTGCGTGCAATTGCACAGCAACCGGAACGCTGACATTATGCGGAAATGCTGATACAAGCAGCAATGTTAGTTATTTATGGAGCAATGGTCAAACAAACCATACTGCAACCAATTTATGCCCCGGCAATACATACACGCTTACTATAAAGTTAGGATGTTCCAAACAATTCCAGGATACATTTAATATGCCACCTTCCGGTACACTTAGTATTATTAAAACTCAAACAAGTGCTAATTGTGATACCGGTGGCACTGCTTCTGTAATTACGAGCGGAGGCGCCAGCCCATATACATACCTATGGAGCAATGGAGCAACTACTTCCAATATTGGAGGACTCGGAACCGGAAATTATTGTGTAACTATTACTGATAAGGCGGGCTGCCAGGATTCTGTATGTTTTATTATTCCTGGCAGCACAATACCAAAAATAATAATAGCACCATCATCCGACAGCCTATGTTTGGGGGATACCTCCATATTAACGGCATCGGGCGCTACTAAATATTCATGGAGTCCTCCCGGGGGGTTAAGTTGTACAAATTGCCAGAATCCTACAGCTAAGCCAATTACTACCACAACCTATATAGTAACAGGAACTAATGCATCGGGGTGTTCATCTACTGCATTTGTTACTGTATATGTGAAAGACCCGCCTACTATACATGCAATAACTAGCCAATCATCTATATGCGAGGGGGAGTCAGTAACATTGGTTGCATCAGCGACTAATAACACAAGCCCTTTTACGTGGCAGCCAGGTGCAATTACAGGCCCAACCATAACGGTAACGCCGACGGTAACTACAACTTATACCGTAACAGCATCGAATGTATGCGGAACAACTAGCATCCCTATAAATATAAATGTGAACCAATTACCCATTGCTAAATTCGATGCCAGTGTTACCAACGGATGTTCTCCTTTATGTATACAATTCCTGGATGAAACTTTAAGCCAAGACCGAATAGTACAATGGAGATGGAAATTCGGAAATGGAGACACCTTAAATAGCGAAAGCCCTATCTATTGTTACCCTAAGCCGGGTGACTATGAGGTAAAGTTAACAACAATAACAGACAGCGGTTGCAGTTCAACATTATCTGTTCCAAATTATATAAAGGTATATAGTCCTCCTGCAGGAAGCTTTATTGCCTCGCCACAACCAACAACTATTTTAGAACCCACCATACAATTTGCTGACAAATCCACTGATGCTTATGGAATACTTTTTTGGATATGGAATTTTGGAGAACAGGGCGATACGATAAGTAACCTGCAAAACCCAACGCATGTATATAGGGACACTGGAACATACTGCCCCAGTTTAATAGTGGTGGACCTGCATGGTTGTATGGACACGGTAATAAACTGCGTGGTTATAGACCCCATATTTACACTCTACATACCAAGTGCATTCACACCCAACGGAGACAAAAGGAATGAAGTATTTATGGCCAAAGGAAATGATATAAAAAGTTTTGAAATGTATGTATTCGATCGTTGGGGTATGGAATTATTCCACAGCACCAATATCAATGAAGGATGGGATGGAACCTTTAAAGGATTCTTCTGTCAGGAGGACATCTATATATACAAGATAACTGTTACCGATTCCCAGGATAATCAACATTCCTATATTGGCAATATAACACTGATTAAATAGGAAGGGAACTTTAACAGGCATAAGGGGTCAAGCTTCCAACTTATATAATATTCTTTACAAATTTGGACATTTTATTCAACTATTAACCAGTTGTACCAATTATACCACAGGCAACTGTCATGGAGCCGCTATTGCCATCCACAGGCACTGGAATACGAAACCATTATCGCATAATTTGATAAAATTAAGCGACATGTCGGGGGTAGTATAGCTTAAATCAAGCAGATGTACAATATTGGTGCGCAATTTTGCACGATTCTATCTTGAAATGCTTGACATTGTAGAGGTAGCACAGGACTTAAAATCCTGCGATATATTACCTATACTCTGTTGTTTCGGTATAGCTTCAGCAGTCAAAACCCTCTGCCCATAAGACATTGCCAATCAATGCTTTAATCGGTTGGGTTCGAATCCCGCCGGGACCACGGGTTCCAGGGTAACGTGGAACCTCATTTTCAGGGAAGCAAAATATCCTATTTAAATACCAGAAAACAGAACGAATTCCTGATAGAAAATAACTTGTTGTTTGTTTTGGGTAAGAGGTAATTAACGGCATAAATAAGCCTGTTTTTTTAAGATTTTTTAACAAAAAGTACTGCTAATCTATCTCTTATAACGTGGAGGTTTCGCAAAACGTTTGGGAAACCTTAAAAATGTCATCCCAGGGCATAATTAATTTAGAATAAAAAATCCGTAGGAACCTATAAGAAGGCTACCTTATATTAGCCAATTAAACGGAAATATCCCTTCATACCACTGTCACATTAATGGAATATCCGATATATGTATAGTCGTATTATCCAAAATGGCACAATGGCAAGAAGAAAGCCTGTTTTTAGCTTCTTTAATAAAAATGCGTGGAGTTATGGCTTTGCTTATAGGAAAATAGTTCACTAAAGACAAACTAACTACTTTAGTTATGACGGAAAAGAGGGCATCTTTGAGTAACTGCATTTTTCACTATAGTTACTTCACGGTCAATCTTATGTTCTATTTTTTGCTCCAGGCCTACTACTCTTGATCCCGTCTTTTCCTTTAACGCATTTGTAGCTTCTTTTATTTTTTCCCTAATGTCATCCTGGCTTTCCTTTTTCAAAATTTTACGTTTTTTTCTTGTTTTAGCAGATGTAAATAAAAATCCTAATAAGGTGTCGACAGCCTCGGCTATACTTTTTTTGAAATTTCCATAATATCTTGTATTACAAGTTAATACTCAATTCTACTCGTCCTTGGCAGCTTCTTTAGTTGTCCGGGTATGGTAGTGATTACCATTATTGGTAGCATCTACATTTTGTCTGAAACTTTTTGTCATTTCTTTTAATTTTTCCTCTGCAAGTTCTTCCAGTTCCATAGCTTTTTTTCTAAGCGCTTCAGCTTCTTCCTTTATCTTATCGGTAATATCTTCAGCCATATCTTGGGCACCTATTAAAAGTTTGCGACGGGTTCTGTTGCCTTTATCAGGAGCAAACAGAATACCTAAGGTGGCTCCAACTAAAGCTCCTAACAGTAATGCTCCTATTACTTTGCCAGTGTTATTTGAGGTTTCCATGATGGTTTAATTTTAAAAATTATAAATTACTTTGTATAGTGGCGAATTTACATTGAGTGGAGACGGGAATCTGATTTTTTCGATGGAAGCAAGATTTTGCGAGGTAAGATTATCGCATACTAAGTTAAACCCTCAGCTATCAATTTTATCTTCTGATAGACTACTTTAAACTATCAAATGTCTTAACACGCCGAAAATCTGAAGTATTTGGGTTCTCTGGAAATAATTTTGACGGTATAACAAAAAATAAGTAACATGAAAATCCAATGGTTATCTGCAATATTCTTATTAGCGATAGCTTGTAATAATAATTCGACTCCGTCGAATCAAAATGCTGTTCAAAACCCCGATTCGATGAGGCAAGATAAAACACAGGTTCATATAGATACTATTGAAGAAATGACCTTCAGGCAACATGAAGAGGAATTGATTAAGGAAAATAACAAGAAGATTGCAGAGTTGAGAGCTAAGATAAAAAATGAAAAAAAAGCTATTGGTGAGAAGTATAACGAACAATTAGATACGCTTGACCAGGAAAATGTAAGAATGGAGACGCGGCTGAATGGATTCAGCGAACAAACCAAGGCCGATTGGAAAACCTTCAAATACAATTTTAACAGGGATATGGACTCTTTGGGTAAATCTATTTCAAGATTTGCAGAAAAGAACATGAGTAACGATAAACAACACTAGAATAAATAACTATTCAAGTATTAAAAGTCATGGCCAAGTATTCAAAAAAAGCTCAGAACAAAGTAGAAAAAGTAATGCGTGAATTCAAGGAAGGTTCACTTAAATCAGGCAAAGCAGGGCACGGAGGCAAAGTAAAAAGCCGCAAGCAAGCTATTGCCATCGGCCTTAGCGAAGCACGTAAGTCAGGAGCCAAGGTGCCGAAGAGCCCAAATAAGTAACTAGCGGGTCTTCAGTTTTAGCGATAAAAATCAAAACACTAGTTGCGAAGGGTATTAACCAATACCCTCTTTTCTTTTAAGGAAAGGGTTTCTATTAATGTTTCAGGATGAGTGAATATCATAAAAGGTGAAAGCTGCACCAGAATCCTACCTGCTCTCACCTTTTTCCTTTATATGAATCAGGCCAGGTCAAACCTGTCGAGGTTCATTACCTTATTCCATGCGGATACAAAATCGTGAACGAATTTTTCTTTTCCGTCCTCACATGCATATACTTCTGCGAGGGCACGGAGTTCAGAATTCGAACCAAAGATGAGATCAACACGGCTTCCTGTCCAATGTACTTCACCTGTTTTGCGGTCATGGGCCTCAAACGTATCTGTCGAGCCTTGTTTCGGTGCCCATTGTATACCCGTGTCAAGCAAATTCACAAAGAAGTCGTTAGTAAGAACTTCCGGTTGCTTTGTAAATACACCATGCTTAGAATGATTGAAGTTGGTGCTCAGTACACGCATACCACCAACCAGCACTGTCATTTCAGGAGCAGTAAGGGTTAGGAGTTCTGCTTTATCTACCAACAAATCTTCTGAGCTTGCAGCATACTTGGAATTTTTATAATTACGAAAACCATCAGCAGCCGGTTCCAGTATAGCAAACGATTCTACATCAGTTTGCTGTTGCGATGCATCCGTCCGGCCCGGCGTGAAAGGCACTGTAATAGTATGTCCCGCATTGTTGGCTGCTTTTTCCACAGCTGCATATCCTCCGAGTACAATCAGGTCAGCCAGTGAGACCATTTTTCCATTGTCTTGTGCGCCGTTGAATTCTTTCTGTATACCTTCAAGTGTTTTCAACACCTTGGCCAGTTGAGCAGGGTTGTTTACTTCCCAATCTTTCTGCGGGGAAAGGCGAATGCGTGCACCATTGGCACCACCGCGTTTATCAGAACCACGGAATGTGGATGCTGATGCCCAAGCAGTAGACACGAGTTCAGCTACTAAAAGCCCTGAAGCCAGAATTTTAGTTTTTAGCGTTGTGGTGTCTTTGTCATCAAT
>JABDCH010000087.1 GCA_013288205.1 Bacteroidota bacterium
TGCATAAGAAATGGGATTTGGTTTTTGTATTTTCGTATTTGAAGGAATTTAAGGATAAAAGAATCAATGATATGATCAAAGAGTATATTAACAATCCAGACTTTTTAATCTCACATAATGCAAAAAGGGCGTTAGGCATAATCAAAGACTAACAACCATATTCAGTTGCTTGATTTGGAATCTGTATTAAGGGCAAAATTCCACACTGGACGAGGTTTGCAACCTCGTCCTAAAATGTATTAGGCTTGTAGCTTAACGCCCGATGGGCTATGTTTAGTTAAATGATTTTATGGAAGACATAGTAGACTACAAAAAACGAGATCTTTTATATAAGGATTTAGTGCAAAAGTTTGACCTAAAGAAAGTGAATGAAAAATATTACGACGAATATTTTGGTGATTTCTTCATTACATTATCAAGTGAAACAATTTTAATTGAATACATAAATGAAAGATCTTATTTAACAATTAAAATAGCAGGATCGATTGAACCACCTAAATGGGTTGAGTTGTCATATATAATTGATTTGATAAACGATACCCAAACTGCAATCGTTTATCAAAGACTTACAAACAAAAACAGAATTGAAAAATTCAATCTATTTCTATCTGAAAATTTTGAAATAATAGCGAATCTTTTTAAAGAAGATAATTACCAAAATACTTCAGAGAGGCTTGAAAAGTTAGTAAAAGAAAATTTTTACGGAAATTTCAACCAAAAATAATTTTGATAGGTACTCGCGCTTGCCGAGATAACGGAAAGTATGTTTGAAAGACAAGGCCTGGCCAATGAGTGCCGGGTTTTGTTGCTATTACTTGTTATTTAAACTAAGGGGTACGGGGAACTTCCCCGCAAGATAGTGTGCCACCGACGGAAAGATAGCAATCTGTCACCGGAGGGACACACTATCTTGCTTCTGTGCTATCGCTCTCGGTTCCCAATATTCAAATCCCTTTCGTCAACGATTCCGCACAAATAGGTATTGGACTCTTTCTAAAAATTACTTCACTGCCCTACCCTATCCAATTTGGATACAATGAATGCAAACAAAAGTTCCATTCATTAAATCTGTAAGCCATGCCTCTCCGAAATCGAAAGTATGAAAACATACTGCAATTTATCTTTGGTGCCATCATTGTCCTTGTTCTTTTGCAAGCTGTATTCAATGTTATTGTGCGATTGATTAAGCACTTTTTTATCAAATAAACAGCTAAAACATCGCCACTTAAGCGGTGTTTTAGCTGTTTATTTTTCTAATGCTTTCCTATTGCCGGGTTAATATAAACTACACAAAATCCTTAGCAGTTAAAACCGCACTCAGATCACATATAAGAAAGAGTTTCAATAATCAATATGTCTTTTATACCACTATTTAATTTTTCGATAAGTAGCTTTTCAATCTCTTTTTTTTCGTCATCATTCAAATCGTCCACTAAATGATGGTTTGAAAATTCATTCCTATGTTGATAGTCATTAGGAGGAATTATCATTTTCAATTTGTCTTTTATATCCATAATAATACTATTGAGCATGAATTACATTTATACTAACCCCGCGAGCTTCTAATATCGGCTTCTCGACTTGTAACCAAATACCCTCCGCACTTGGATTATTTAAAAATACTGTAACCGCACTCCCTTTAGGTACACTTCTTGCCCACGCAGCAGATAATCTGGCCCATGCTTCATATGCTTCTGAACCTGGCTCATAAACCATGCCCCGAGTTAATGCAGCCAATTTAGCACCTATTTCAGTATTTCCTAGTGTGGTATAACCTGCTGCAGTTGCAGCGTCCGCAGTACCTGGCCCGGAATGAAAAACTATATTCGCTAGCTCTTCTGCAGTGAATACAGTTTTAAGTTTAACCAAACTTACAAGCTCTCCAACAGGATACCCATTCACTACGCCAATTGCAATATCCCGGCTAGTATTTGGATTACCAATGTCATTGTTATTTACATTTTGAGGATCTGGATATGTTTTAAAAACAGGTTGAGGTTCTATAGTTAAAGGATCAGGTTGATTAGCCCCTTTTTTCTTAGGCATTACCTTTGGAACCTTAGAAGTGGTCGCGGTCGCGTCTGCTTTAGCTGTTGCATTCGACTTTTTTGTAGGCGGGTCATCACTACTACCACCTGCATAAGATGTGTTTGGATTTCGCGCAGCCTCAACACCTTGTTTCTCGGCAGCCCACCTTTGTTCGGTTTCATTAATCTCGGCCTCAGTTTGATACATGCCGTCTGGGTCGATAAATCTTATTGGACTATTCTCTACATAGTTATAAGGCGACCATCTTCTACCAATTTCCGCTAATGGATCTATCGCCGTCCACCTCGCTATCACCAGATGATAGAACCTTGCGCCATAATCGGGCTTAAGGATTCGGTGACGAATGCCCTTAAGTTGGCTTAAACAATAAAGCCCGGCGCTCATTGGCAACCGGGCTTCGTTACTTAACTTTATTTGCGTTATTTCGGCGGGCGGAAGCTGGCATGTGAAGGTATTCAGGCCAGACAATCACATGCCCAATCTCTATTTAACTCTTACAAAATCAACATCCTGCCAATGGATCTTATTATTGGCAATGAACAATAATTGGTTATCGACATCGGCACGTTCAACATAACAATCATTGAAATCAGTTAGCTTTATCGTAAAATAGTTTGACTTGGTGCTTAGTTTATAGTCCTCGAAGATATTGAAATAAATTCGTTGATAACACCTGCCATTCAATTTACAATTAAGTGGAGAAAGGTCCTGAATTGTTAGGCCCAAATGATAATACAGATTGCCGTTTTCAAATATCTTTTTCTTTGGAAGAATTATAATAGGGCTTGTTGAGTCCAAGAAATCTATTTTACCCATTACTGTAATTTGATATTTAAATCTCCCATCAAAAAAAGCATCATCTTTAGGTAAGTCTATCTTTAGATAAATGCTGTCTCCGGATAATCTGTTTTCCTCTGATATGTTAAATCTAACGTTCTGAAAAGCTTTATCATCAGATAACTTTAGTACCGATTCTGAAAAAAAATGCCAAGTCCCTTTTGAAATTGTGTCACAGCCAGGGATGGCCGCATCAAAGGCTTTATTGTGCCCTTTCAACATATAAAAAGAGCTATCTTTTCTAATAAAAAACTGCACCCCATTATCAGACTTGTATTGCCCTACAGGGTCTTTTATATTATTATTTCTATCAGTAGTTTGTGGATACGCTTTAATTGAAAACAATAAAGATGAAAGAAACAATAGAAAGTGAATGCTGATCTTTTTCATATATTACTTTTGTTGATATACAGCGGTGCCGCTGTCGTCTCTTATTCCATATACTGAAGTCCCGGTGATCCCATTTATATCTGATGTGTGCCCTGGAAAAGTACCATCTAACGCATACTGACTTCTATAAGCGTCCATCTCATTCGCCATATTATGGCCAAGTGATCCTCCTGGATTTATTAATCTTCCATTGATGAATTTCAATCCTCCGGCTGATAGATTTTGTCCGATATGCCTGATTTCATGCACATAGAGCCCATCAGTACTGGCCGCTATACCTACAGCTCTGCTGCCATCAGCTCCTGTAACATAATTATATCCATCGCTACCGCCTGATTCAAAAGAATAATCGTGACCATGATCACTCCTTAATGCTTCAATATCATTGTTAGACCTGGAAAGGTATGTGTTTTCTGTTTGTAGGTTATCTACTTTCTTAGAGTCATTTTTTATGTCATTAGCTGCATTTTTAAGTTCTTTTCCGGTCTTTGAATCGCCACCACCTAAAGCTAACGCAGCGGCAGCCTTTAATACTTTTGCCTTGTTTGCATCTATCTTTGCGTTTAATTGCCCGATTTTAGTATTATTAGAACCCTGTTTTTTTGCAATATCTTTTTGTATTTGATGTGCTTTTTTGTCATTTGTCTCATCAAAATCCATTCCATCTGGATCAATAAATCGTATCGGGTTGTTTGCTGCATAAGCATAAGGACTAAACCTCCTCGAATTGTCGGCCATCGGATCAACCGTATTAAATCTTCCAATCACGGGATCATAGAACCGCGCGCCGTAATCGTATTGTCCTAACCCCTCCTGTAACTCTTTCTTGTTGTAAAGATATTCATTGAGGGAAATAATTAACTGGGCTTACTTTTGATTGTTTGCGGCTGGGTGTGTTAGTAATATTAAGGTTATGCCAATAAAAAGCTAAGCCCGGCTTTTTTATCTGCCGGGCTTAACATTTAAGTGCGTTCAAAAAGCACAAGAACGCCAACACTTTTAGCTGTTGCGACATTCGCGCTAGATAGACGGATTTATAAACCTAAAATAGGAGCTTTTCTAAATTATTCAAATATAAGTCTACAAATTCGGTGAAGGAGTTCGCTACTTTTCCATATTCATCACCGCATAATACATAAACCTCATTGTTAGAAGTTTTATCTTCATAAAGTCTAATAGCATAAGAGAATAGGTAAAAATCAAAATTTGCAAAAACAAAGGTAGTTTTGTAGCCGTCAAAGGTGTTTACAATATTAGAATAATCCGGGCTGCCATCTTTGTTTTTCAATTTTTCATCAATATTTTGAAATTCCTTAAGAGAAAAAAACTCAAAAAACCTTCCATCATATTTTCCGTTTGTACCATTTAGTCGCAAAAAAAATACTTTTAAATCATTGGGAATTAATATATTGTATTTCAACTGAAAAGACAAAATATCGTTTTCAGATGCCAGCACATTCATAAATTGTGAACTCCATTCGGTTTCTAATTGCGTTAATTGATTTTCCAACATATTATTTATTTTCCGTTCAATGCTTCATTAATCCACTCAAGTCTCTCTTTATAAATTTGATATTGTTTTGGCGTTACTTTCTGATATGCCCCTCCTCTTTTATCAAGTATGCGCTCAAGAAGTTCTTTGTATTTTTGCAAAGCTGATTTATCTGCCGAAGTTTGCCCTTTTGATCCAAAGAACTCGTTCATTTGTTTTGAATCCTTTTTAACGCTAGTTTGTAAATCGCCAAATTCTTCGTCGCTGTATGGGTTGGGCTCTTGAGGAATAGATTTATACCACGTAAGTTGGTCCATACCAAATTCATATAAAACACATCCTGTAATCCACCCTTCGAAAATATCTTTGACAAGAGTTTCGTCCGCTTCCGTTTGCTTAGTATGATTATCATATTGATATTGTTGTTGTAATAAATTCAGTTTAAGATTTTCGTAAATTACTTTAGGAACCCATTGTCTTAATTCTGCGCTATAAATTTCCCCTTTTTTATTTACATCTCCGTCTTTCGGAGGCCCGGAGCTTTCTGTCGCGATATTACTGCCTGCTACAAATCCAGCGATGCCCAATGCTGTCGAAATGGAATTAGATACATTTGCTACAATTCTGTTTTGTACGATACTGACATCTTGGCTTGCCACGCCATAAAGTCCATTGGAGTAGTCTCCTGCTTCTAATTGATGCATATAAGCTGCACTCGCTTGTTCAGCATCCATCCCATCCGGATCAATCATTCTTATTGGGCTATTCTCCACATAATTATATGGAGACCATCGCCTGCTAACTTCTGCCAACGGATCAACAACGCCCCATCTTGCAATTACAGGGTCGTAAAACCGCGCGCCATAATCGTATTGTCCTAACTCCTCCTGTAACTCTTTCTTGTTGTAAAGATATTCATTTTTGGTACCATTTAAACTTCTGCTGATTTCCATTCCAAACGGATAGTAGTCATCCTGTTGTACCGGGCCAGTATTAGTAAAGCTGACACGGGTATTGCCCAGGTTATCGCCTAAATTATATTCGTAAGTATAACTGGTGCCGTTTACAATAGCCTTACCTTCTTCGGTTTGTATAAAACTTAAATTACCACCATCATATTCAATACCACTTATATAATCAGTATTGCCAGTTGCCGTACTAACCCTGCGCAGCTTATTGCCAGCAGTATCATAGGTATAGGTAATGGTTTTAGCCCCCGGTAACGCCCATCACTACTTTTCAATCACACATTTCTTTGCCTCGGTGAGCGCAGTGCCAATGCCTAAAATCTTACCCTTATTAAATAACAAAAGCCCGGCACTCAACGGCCAGGCTCTGTCACAATGTTAAGCTACAAGCTTAATTCATTTTAGGACGAGGTTACAATCCTCAATCAATTAAGGGATTACAAATCCACTTATATTTTAATCCAGGATGTGAACATCCGGACTAACGGGTTTTTATTTAAGCTTAAATGTACTGACTAAAGAAATGTAATTGTCAATATCGTCCTTGCTAATGTTGTATAGTAATATTAATACCCCGTTTCTTCTAATAATAATGTTTTTATTCTTCGGGCTTGCAGTTATTTCTTTTATATCGAATTTACCTCTTGATGTCATTAATTGATTTTCTATCAAGTTGTCCAACTCTTTATCAGAAGGCTCATAAGTTCGCTCTTTGATTTCTGAGTCTTTTAGGATTGTCTTAATAAAAACAACTTGCTTGCTATCATAGTAAAACCCAAAGTCTGAACCATTAGTACCGGAGTAATACCTTATCTTTTTTGGTAGCCTGACTTCAAAAGATAGAGGAACACTCACTTCATTGTCTGCCCTAAGAGTATATGTTGGAATATACCTGAACAAGTCATAATGATCATACGCTATTAACCCTGTACGATTAGCGGAATTTTGCTCTTTACTTATATTGGAATCAACATAATGCGAACATGAGGCATTTAAAAAGCTGATTATTAAGCAAGCATATATTATTTTCATATCGCAGCAATTACTGTTTGTCAATTTTTTTAACGGCATTCTTTAAATCATCCAGATGAATCGTAACACCTGGGGCAATTGAGCCATTCGAGTTATAAAAACCTACAGATCTAACAAAATTCACAGTTGAAGTCCCACCTATTGTATTTGAACTCGGAGGCGTAACTACCTGATCATATCCTAATACAACACTGGGTTGATTCCCTGATGTGAAAACATTAGTTTTATCAGTTTCAGAAGGCACAGGCAACCCAACAGCTGTTACATTACCATTTGCATCTTTTTCTAAGGGATGTGTATGGTCATCATGTCCAACAACATCCCCTTGACTTTTAAGATCGGATACTGCGGTTGCAATTTGCTTCGAATTTACATCCCCGCTCTGCCCCTCAACTGTTGTCGATATTTTACCTTGTTGGCCAACGACAAAATAATTCTCTTTGCCGCTTGCTTCGGTTTTATCAAAAGCATCGCTCATTTTATTAACCTCATCCGCAGAAGGCTTAGCGACTGTACTACCACTATTAATAGCGGCATCTACTTTTTTCTCATTTGAACTGTATGTTAAGACAAGAACTTTATCGGTTTTGCCATCCTCAACATGCTTAACATTTTTACCATTTAAATTATAATAGTCTGTTAAGGGAGCCATTCCATCAGGATCAAGGTACCTAATAGGATTATCAAACGCATAATTATACGGACTAAATCTTCTCATCTTCTCCGCCAGCGGATCAATGGTAGTCCAACGTGCAATTACTGGGTCATAGAAACGCGCCCCGTAATCGTATTGTCCTAACTCCTCCTGTAACTCCTTCTTGTTGTAAAGATATTCATTTTTTGTTCCATTTAAACTTCTGCTGATTTCCATTCCAAACGGGTCTATACTTTTCTGACCTTCTTTCCCGTAGTACTTAGAGGTTGAATCATATAAAAAACTAAGATCTAAAATACTTTTTAGCTGTCTGTAGAAATTGTCTTGAGGAACATAATCCGACAGTTGGAATCGGATAAACAGCTTTTCCTGGTAATCTTTTTTCCCTGCATGCTCTAATTTATTCAAAACATGCAGGGCTAAAAATTATCTGTTTTCAACAGATGTTAGTTGCGCAACGGCCACTCAACCAGGCTTAGTATAATACAATACCTATCTATAGTTGATTACTTGTCAACCAATGCCTCGCAATTATTAATGATTTTAGTCAATTCTCCCGCTTTTTTAACTTTTACGCCATCAATCGTTAATTCATCAAAACCTATAATGTCTGGTCTTGATCCCGTTTTAATCATAGTTGTTTCTTTAACACTGTCTAAAAGAATGAATTTTTTAAATGGCTTGCAATTAGCTAGTTGTTGCTTTTCTGCAATAATTATGAAGAGTGAATTCGTTAAATTTTTACAATTGAAAACGTATAAATTTTTAACAGAATCAACTTGAGTAATTATTAATTTGTTTGCGGATTGCTTTGGCTTGTAGGTATGTATTGAACAAGACATAGCAAATAATAATAGGATATAATTCAAGATATTTTTCATAAAATTTTAAGATTATTCATCACTTCTAATTCTAAATAATTCCGCGTCTCTATGAGTTTCAGGATTACGATGGAAATAAATGGTGAAACCAGGTACCGAATGGCCAATATCTTTGTGAATATTACGGTCACTGTAGGATGGGTCTAATGACATTGCTCCCTGATGAGCAGTTGTATAAGTTGCATTACCGTCGGCAGTACCTACTGTATGGATTCCATTTCCTGTTTTTAGAGCAATATATGATTCTAAAACCTCATGTTTCACTGACTGTGATGCCTTATTTCCGCCATTATCTTCAACTTTTTGCGCCTGATCCATGTTTATAGATTGATCGCCGGTTGGCTTACCGTCGGTACCTGCATGGGAGCCTTGGTACGCACCAATAATTAGATTTCCTGCTTCACCATTAACAATTGCTTCATTTGATGACGTAGCATTCAATCTTACATCTACCGTATTGTCCGTGATCGCAGCTTGTAACTTTCTATCTGCGTCTGTCCTCGCCTCGCCCGTTGCACTTATTTTACCCGTAGCATTATCTCTTGATAATGTTAAGCTTGTAGATTCTTGAAGTTTTTGAGTAGCCCTATCCGCCTCGTCCCCATTAATATGCACATCCGCCATCCCGTCAGGATCTATATTTCGAATAGGATTGTCCACAACATAGTTGTAAGGCGACCATCTTCTTGATTTCTCCGCAAGAGGGTCAACAGTCGTCCACCTCACAATCACCGGATCATAGAATCTCGCACCATAATCGTATTGCCCTAACTCCTCCTGTAACTCCTTCTTGTTGTAAAGATATTCATTTTTTGTTCCATTTAAACTTCTGCTGATTTCCATTCCAAACGGATAGTAGTCATCCTGTTGTACCGGGCCAGTATTAGTAAAGCTGACACGGGTATTGCCCAAGTTATCGCCTAAATTATATTCGTAAGTATAACTGGTACCGTTTACGATAGCCTTACCTTCTTCGGTTTGTATAAAACTTAAATTACCGCCATCATATTCAATACCACTTATATAATCAGTATTGCCAGTTGCCGTACTAACCCTGCGCAGCTTATTGCCCGTGGCATCATAAGTATAGGTAATGGTTTTGGCCCCTGTAATCGTTTGCGGTAGGTTAAGTAAATTGTATCCTATATTAATGGTTCCGGTGCTCCTGCTTGGATCGGTAGTTACATTACCGTTGCTGTCATAAGCATATGCTAAACCGGTGCCCGCCGCTATTCCGGTATTATTGCCGCTGCCATCGCTAATGGTTTGTAGTTGATTGGTATAATTGGTTCCGGTACCATAGTTATAACTTAATTGATCAATCAGCGTGCCAGCGCTATAGCGGTTCAGTGCCGTAATATTACCCATCAGGTCGTACGCAATACCTGTTTCATTATTATTATCAGCAGATACCCCGCCAAGAAGCCTGTTTAACTTATCATAGGTATAAGTGTAATTATCGCTTACGGTTGGTGTTTGCCAACTTTGGTAAGCAATATTGCCGTTATATTGCTTACCTGCTGCTGCAAGGTTATATTGTAACTGCATGGTAAACAGCGGTGCACTACTACTTAACAGCCAGCCACGTTCGTTATAGGCATAGTTAATTTGCTGGTAAAAGGTTGCACTGTCTGTACTGTGCAGGCTCTTGGTATAAACCTGCCCTATTTCGTTATAAGCCATTTGCGAAAGTAACGTCCGGGTGGTAGGCGTATTATTGCCATTCGTTAGCTGTTCCCAGCTTTTTAGTTTGCGGCCCACATGGTCATACAAATACTGATTGGCAATAG
>JABDCH010000088.1 GCA_013288205.1 Bacteroidota bacterium
TATCGGCGAGCTGTGGGGGCGGTTTATGAGCGAAAATATTGCTCAAAAAATATCAAATAAAATAAGTGGCAACCTGTATTGTATCTACACCGATTACGAAAGTGATTTTATGGGGGAATACACGACTATTCTGGGCTTTGACGTAGGTTCGGTTGAGAACCTTCCCGACGGATTGATTGTTAAAACTATTCCTGCTTCTACTTACAGGCTTTACAAATCACAGGGCGAATTACCCGGTAGCGTAGTTAATACGTGGAAGCAAATTTGGGAGAGTGATATGGAGAGAAAATATCTTGCTGATTTCGATATTTATCCGCCTGATGCTTTTAGCTCTCCAAATCCGGTAGTGGAGACTTATTTATCAGTTTGATTTTATTTCAAAATACTTTCCACTGCCCAGAGAGCAGTGGTGCTGATAAAAATCCAGAGAATTACACCTTGTAGCAGGGGTTTGTAGCCTACTGATTTGAGCATTTTATAAGAAGAACCTGCTCCAATTAAAAAGAGAGTTAACGTCAGCCCTTTTTGGGCGGCCATGGTGAGGTATGGAATAATAACTGATAAGAAGGGAATATAAGGAGGCAGGTAGGTTCCGATAATCATTGCAAGCACAAAGAAAAGGATGAAATAAGGTATTTTTATTTTTTTTCCTCCTTGTTTGAAGAGTAAAGCAGTCGCAACAGCTAATGGTACAATCCATAAAGCACGTACTAACTTTACTGTAGTAGCTATCTGCAATGCTTCTGTACCATAGCTCTTTCCTGCACCCACCACCGAACTGGTATCGTGAATTGCAATTGCAGCCCATACACCAAACTGGTGCTGGGTCATATGCAAGGCATGACCAATAGGTGGAAATATAAATAGTGCAATAGAGTTTAATATAAAAACAGTACCAAGCGCTACCGAGGTTTGTTTTTCTTCCGTATTCAAAACCTTTGCAACGGCAGCAATGGCACTGCCACCGCAAATAGCAGTACCCGAAGAAATGAGATGTGATGTTTTTGGATCAATCTTGAATATTCTGCCTAACCCATATCCTAACAATAAGGTAGTACAAATAGATACCGCTGAAAATAATACGCCTTCTTTGCCTGCGTGAAGGGCTGTAATGCAATTCATGCCGAAACCTAATCCAACTACGGATACTTGCAACAAAATTTGGGTAGCCCTATGATTATACTGCCTGAATGGATGTCCGGTGGTTTGAGCTAATATTAATCCTAATAAAAGTGCTATGGGAGGGCTCAATAAGGGCGTAAGGCAAAGGATAGTAGATACGATGAATACAACCTTTGAAACCAAAGGATAGTTTTCGGAGAAGGATGTTGAGTTTTCCGCCATGTTGTGTTAGGTGCCGCAAAAATAGAGGAATTTGCTTACCGTTTGTATCCCATACTGAAAACCCTAACTTTGCATCACTAAAAAGTGAATAATATGCTAATAGACCTCAGAAGCGATACAGTTACACGTCCTACGCCCGGCATGTTGAAATTTATGTTTAATGCCAAAGTGGGAGATGATGTTTTCAAAGAAGACCCATCTATCAATGAATTGGAAAAGAAAGCTGCGGCCCTTTTTGGGAAAGAAGCCGGTATTTATTGCCCTTCTGGGACAATGACCAACCAGGCAGCTATAAAGGTGCATACCCAGCCGGGGGATGAGCTGCTTTGTGATGTGACAGCCCATGTATATAATTATGAGGGAGGAGGAATCGCATTTAATTCCGGAGTTCAGACAAAATTAATACCCGGCGACAATGGCCGATTTACAGCCAAACAATTAGAACAGGCCCTGCATCCTTATGCTGATTGGCTGCCACACACCTCGCTTGTAACTATTGAAAATACAAGCAATAGGGGAGGTGGCGCATATTATAAAATCAAGAATGTAAAAGAAATTTCTCAAGAATGTAAAAAAAATAAATTGGCCCTGCATATGGATGGTGCTCGTATTTTTAATGCGCTCGCAGAAACAGGTGAAAGCCCTAAGGAATATGGCAAGGTGTGCGATTCTATTTCTATATGTTTATCGAAAGGGCTTGGTGCGCCTGTTGGTTCGGTGTTATTGGGTAGTAACGAATTTGTAGCTAAAGCAAGAAGAGTAAGAAAACTATTTGGTGGAGGTATGCGCCAGGGTGGCTATTTAGCTGCCGCTGGCATTTATGCGCTTGATAACAATATTAAAAGATTAAAAGAAGATCATCAACGGGCGAAGCACATCGCTAAAATATTAGGTAATAAAAGCTATGTAATGAATATGCTCCCTGTGGAAACCAATATCATTATATTTTCGCTTGATGCTTCTATGCCTGCAGAGAAATTTACAGGCGAATTGAAAAAAAACAACATCCTTGTTTCCTCCATTGGTAACAATGCGCTTCGCATGGTTACGCATCTTGATTTTAATGACAAGATGCTAAAAGTGGTCGAAAAAACTTTAAAGAACTTATAACTCATAATTCATAACTCAAACTCGTGCCATATACATTTTATAATTCAGAAGTAATAGATATCATCGACATAACTCCTTTGGTTAAGCGGTTTTTCTTTCGCATCCCCGAAATGGAGAGTTTTAATTTTGCACCCGGACAATTTGTTCAGTTAGATTTACCAATTGAATCTAAAATAAAAACCCGTTCATATTCCATAGCTTCTGCACCGGAAGGAACTAATGTCCTTGAACTGGTTATATCTCTTAATGAACAAGGCCTCGGAACTCCTTATTTATTCAATGAAATAAAAATTGGGTCAACTCTACCTTTATCACAGCCAGCCGGCAAGTTTATGAAGCCTCCTGTTGCATTAGATGCTGATATTTGCCTCATATGTACTGGCACAGGAATTGCGCCTTTCCGCTCATTTCTGAAAGATTTGATTCATAAGAATATCCCCCATGGAAATATCAATCTTATTTTTGGTACACGCTATGAAAAGGACGTTCTTTATATGCAAGAAATGGAACAATTAAGCCAGACCATGCCGGGGTTTAGGTATACTACCGTTTTATCAAGAGAAGAAAACCCAAGTATTGGTAAAAAAGGGTATGTACATCAAGTCTATCAGGAGTTATATGCCGATAAACGCCCTGCACAATTCTTTCTTTGTGGTTGGAAGGTAATGATTAAAGAAGCTATCCAAAATCTTCAGGATATGGGTTACGATAAGAAAGCGATTAAGTTTGAGTTGTATGATTAGCCTTTATACATCACACTCTTAACGGCCTTTACCACTTTGCCAACATTGGGTAATGCGAGCTCAATCAGGTTGGGGGCGTAAGGTAGTGGTACATCAGCAGAAACCACACGGAGTACTGGCGCATCTAAATAGTCAAATGCATCTTTTTGTACTTTAAAAGCTACTTCGGTTGCAATGGAACCCAATGGCCATGCTTCTTCCACTATTACTAAGCGATTAGTTTTTTTTACGGAGTTGATAACAGTAGCATAATCAATAGGACGAATAGTTCTAAGGTCAATCACTTCGACTGATATGTTTTCCTTTTGCAGTTCTTGTGCAGCAGCCAGGGCTACTTTCATTATTTTGCCAAACGATACGATAGTAACATCGGTACCTTCTCTTTTAATATCAGCTATACCAATAGGGATAAGGTATTCTCCTTCCGGTATATCGCCTTTATCGCCATACATCTGTTCCGATTCCATAAATACCACTGGGTCATTGTCGCGGATGGCAGATTTTAATAATCCTTTTGCATCCATAGGGTTAGATGGTACAATCACCTTCAGTCCTGCACAGTTAGCATACCAGTTATCAAAAGCATTAGAGTGTTGAGCTGCGAGCATACCGGCAGATGCGGTTGGGCCACGAAACACTATAGGTACATTTATTTGTCCGCCTGACATTTCAAGCATTTTGGAAGCCGAGTTCACTACCTGGTCTATGGCAACCAATGAAAAGTTGAAGGTCATAAATTCAATTACGGGGCGTAAGCCATTCATAGCAGCTCCAATACCAATGCCTGTGAAGCCAAGCTCGGCAATGGGAGTATCAATTACCCTGCGGGGACCGAATTCATCCAGCAAGCCCTGGCTAACTTTGTAGGCTCCATTGTATTGGGCTACTTCTTCTCCCATCAGGAAAACGTTCTCGTCTCTTCTCATTTCTTCAAGCAAAGCCTCTTTCAGGGCCTCGCGGAAAACTACATTCTTCATTATGCCTGTTTTATAGGACGACAAAGATAGAAAACTAAAATAAACGATAGGATATGCCAGTATTGCTTATAAAAATGCCCCGACCAATTTATCAGCTTCGGCAAAGGCAACATGTAAATCGTTATTTTGAATAATCGTATCAAATTGGGAAGCATACGACAGCTCTTCCGTCGCCTTTTTAATTCGTTGTTCAAAAAATTCAGCGGTTTCCGTTTTGCGGTTTTTTAATCGTTGTTCCAAGGCATCAAGTGAGGGAGGTTGAATAAAAATGGACAATGAATTTTCGGGATAATGTTTTTTGAGGTTCATGGCTCCTTTCACGTCAATGTCAAAAATCACATCTCTATCCGCTTGCCAAAGTCTTTCCACCTCTGAGCGGAGTGTACCGTAATAGCTGCCAGGATACACTTCTTCCCATTCGAGAAACTCTCCTTTCTCAATTTTTTCTTTAAATTGTTCTACAGATAGAAAATAATAGTCCTCTCCATCCATTTCGCCCATGCGCTTTTGTCTGCTACACGCAGAAATGGAAAAAGCAAGACGGGGATAAACACCCAGCAGATGTCGCACTATGGTTGTTTTACCGGAACCTGAAGGCCCGGCAACAATTACTAACTTCCCATCCATTTTAACTAGAGTACGTTTAGAAGCTGTTCTTTTATTTTTTCAAGCTTATCCTTCATTTCCACTACCAGTTTTTGTATGCCCGAATCGTTCGCCTTTGAGCCAATTGTATTTATTTCCCGGCCTATTTCCTGTGTGATAAACCCAAGTTTGCGACCACCTTTTTCTTCATTCAGGTTTTGCCTGAAATAAGCGCAATGTGTTTTTAAACGGGCTTTTTCTTCGTTAATGTCAAACTTTTCAATATAATATATTATTTCCTGTTCAAAACGGTTCATATCCATTTTGCCGTTGGTTCCTTCATGAATTTTCACTCTTATTTTTTCTTTCAGCTTAGGTATTCTTTCCGCATCTAATTTTTCAATTAGTATAGATTGTTTTTCGATAAAGTAAAGATTTGATAATATATCTTTTGCAAGCTCTTTACCTTCTGCCAGTCTGAATTTTGATACAGACTGTGCTGCTTTACGTACCAGTGAGACAACGGTATCAATTTCGCTTTTTTTTATGACTTCCTCCGTTTTAAATAAGTCGGGAATACGCACAAGCATTGGCATGTACTGGACATTTTTTTCATCGATTTCTTTCGCAAATGTTTTCATTTCATTATAGTAACGGCGTGCAAGCTCTTTATTAAAACTGGCCGTGCTTCCCCCTTTTCCCGCTGAAATATTTACCGAAATATCTATTTTACCCCGGTCGAGCATTTCAGCCAGAATAGAGCGGATATCTGATTCGGCTTTGTTATAGATAAAAGGCATGCGGAGATTTATATCCTGCTGCTTGCTGTTTAATGAGCGAATCTCAATATCTATTTTTTTCCCATCTAAGTGCGCCGATGCACTTCCATAACCCGTCATGGATTGTAACATATCGTATAGCTTAATTTTCTTCAAAGATAACCAACTCGGGCAAACAATTGTAAATAAACCCTATCTGTTTTTACACCTGCAGGTCTTTTATTGATTAATTGTTTATTGATTTTTCGTTAAAGATGATAAATCCAACATGAAAGAATACACTGAACGCACCCACAGTATTGGTAGGGTTATTGCTATTGTCTAAATAATTTAAGCTAACACTCATAGGCCCGATGGGTGAGTGGTACACGAGGGCAGCAGTGGCAATATATTGTTTCACGGCAAAGGGTCCCGTTAAACTAGCCGTATATTTTGGGGTTTGCGAAATAGCCTGGTAAGGAATAAATACATAGCCTTCCAGTCTGAAATCAAAAATAGATTTAAAGCTTGTAATAAGTCTTGGTCCTCCGGCTATATAATTGAACGCTCTGTAATTGGGCAAAAATAAGGTCATACTTTCGGGGGTGGGTTGAAAGGCAGGCGCTATAAGAATGGTTGCCCAATAATTGCTAAACGGAACTTGGTTTGAATAAACGCCTTCAACGTATGTACCAAATCGTATCAGGCCTTTCCCAAGGTAGTAATTTTCGAGTACAATTTTTAGTTGTTCCCAATACCGTATTTCACCCAGTGATTCATGAGCTAATGTATCGAAATTGCCAGGGAAAAAATTCTCACTCCCGTCAACAAATTGAGCCTGGAACATAATCCGATGACCTGAATTGGCATATTCTTTTGCATTCAATGAGTTCATTTCATAATGGAGGTAGATGGAATAGGCATTAAAAGCGGTTTGATCAGCGGTAGAATTGAGCGTATTATCCTTCGGGTTTTCGTAATAGTCATTATTTATGTTTATTAAGTTTCCACCTATTTCCAGTTTAGTTTTATTTCCGAGCGGTACTCCTGCCGCCAGTTTCCCGAACGCTTCATAAGTTATCAGGTAAGGCGGTTCAACATTTACGTAGAAATCGGTACTGCTGGTAAAATAATCATAGCTGTTATAGGTAAAACCCGTTTGTACGTAGAATGGGAAGGGCGAAGAAAAGTAAATTTTTCCTGATCCTAAGAAGGAAGTGTAAAGTTTTCCAAAGTAAGAGTTTGCCTCGAAGATGGTTTCTTCTCTTCCGAATGGGGCCCACTCCAGGCCAAAGAACCCTTCGCTGACAGGCTTGGTTGAGAAATCGCCGCCAAAACTTACGGAAAATTGTTTTTCTTTTCTCATCATCAAGTTAAGGTCATAATATCCTGATGAATCATTGTATTTGGCTAAGGGAATCACGCTGTGAATATTTTCGTCCGTTGCAATCCTGTAATAACGGGATTCTAATTGTTTAACTCCCAAGGTATCGTGAGTCCCTTTTAAAATACTTTTTATGTAACGACTTTCTGGATTGGTAAGACCGCAGATACTTATATTTTTAATGATAAGCGGGTGCTCCTTGATGATGAATGTTCTTCTTTTTGAGGCAAGTGTTGCAGAATCAACTCTTCTTTTTATCAATTTCAAAAGCGTTGGCATTTCGCGCATGGTAGCAGCATATCCGCTATCCATAAGTGCTTTTGGGTGGTCGGTTGTTAATACCCCCGCATCCACATCCGGCTTTATTATTACACCTTTGGTTGCTGAATCCAACTTATAGATAGTTCTTGTTATCAGCATAGTTTTTATTTCCGAAATAATATTATCCTCGGTGGGGGCAGGCGTATTTTCCGATACATTACTACCAATGGTTACATCCGGGTGAAACCCACTTTGCATGATATCTAATGGGAAATTATTATAGAGCCCTCCGTCGAATAGCATTTTCCCATCAATAACAACCGGCTTCAGGAAGAATGGATAAGAAATGGAAGCGCGTATGGCTTCGCCCAAATTTCCCTGGTTGAATATGTATGGTTTTTTATTTATGATGTCGGCAGCAACACAACGGAAAGGGATAAATAGACTATCAAAATTGCCACCGGCAACAGAAGATGCTTCAGTAAAATAACGCAATACCTCAAAATCAACAGGTACGGGGGATATGAGGTGAGTTGGAATGCTGGTGATTAAACTGGTATCAAGTGAAAAGCGGAAAGAAACCCAAGCTGCATCAGGATCCTTTTGTTTAAAATAGTAGATAAATTTAGTATCAATAACTCCTTTGGCAATGTCCTGGAAACGGGGCGACATAACAAGCGCTTCCATTTGCTCTGGTGTATAACCGGCCGCATAGAGTGCTCCAATAAAAGCCCCCATAGAAGTACCTGTGATATAGTCGATGGGAATGTGATTTTCTTCCAACGCTTTAATTACGCCAATATGGGCAATGCCGCTGGCTCCGCCCCCGCTTAGTACTAATCCTACTTTTTGTGCATAGAGAGAGGAAAAACTTATAAATAATAGTATAAAAATGGGAAAAGACCTTATTCGCATAAATGCTTGCGGTATGGTATGTTTGGTTTTACAAAACTACACTTTAATACAGTTTTTTAATTACGGACATTAAATATTTTGGAGCGTTTAATAAACGAGATCCATACCATGAAAAATATTCACCATCAACAAGAACGGATAAAATGCCTGGATAGTATGAATGAAACTCAGCTAAATGTTTTTCTTTGAAAGGATAAGGTTCGGATGAGAGTAAGATAGCCTGGGGATGTAGACCTTTTATTTGTTCTGCTGTTAATTCAGGATACCTGCCCATAGAGGGCTCACAAACGTTGGTAAAGCCGCATTGCGAAAGCATATAATCGATGAATGTGTCTTTCCCTGCTGCCATATAAGGTTCTTTCCATATCAGGTATAATACCTTCAATGCCTCTTTTTTACATTGACGCAGTTCTTCGAAGTTTCTTTTAATCTGTGCTATTAGTTGTTGGGATATTTCGATTTTACCTGTAATTTCTCCAAGAGAGTTAATCATGCTATATGCATCATCCAGGTTATGAATATCGCTTGTCCACAGCGGATATTTCTCCATTAATACTTTTACATCACTTTCCTTGTTTTCTTCCTTATTGCAAATAATCAAGTCAGGTTTAAGTTGTTCAATTTTATTGAAATCAACATTTTTAGTGCCACCTACCCGTGTTTTAGTTCGGAACCAATCGTCGGGATGAATGCAAAACTTGGTAATGCCTACTACTTCCGCTATTAATCCAAAGTAAGCAAGTAATTCCGTTTGCGACGGAACTAGCGATACAATGCGGTGCGGAGGAGCATCAAGGGTTATCGTATGTCCTATTTGGTCAGTGAAGTTCATTTCTTAGCTATTAGCTATCAGCTGATGGCTAATAGCTGCGTTTTTTAACAGAATGCTTCAATAATATCCTGCCGTGTAATGATATGTGGGTCACCCATCATGTCTTTAACTAATACAGCCCTGTTTTCGGACGTAATGAGCCTTGAAACTTCTTTAACCGATGCGTTAGCTTCCACAAATGGAAACGGAGGCTGTATGATTTGCGATACTTTTTCGGTACCTATATTGGGGTTCTCTACTAGCTTCATGAACACTTCTGTATCGTTAAGTGAACCTATTATTTCCGCATTTTCATTTGCCACCGGCACTTGCGAAATATGATATTTTTTCATTATCCCAACCACATCGTGAATAGTGTCTGAATCTTTTACTATTACCAGTCGATGATGCTTGTGTCGTTCGATTAGTTGTATGGCTGTAATTTCCAATTCTCGTAAAAAGCCCCTATCACTCATCCATTCATCATTGAACATTTTGCCCATGTAGCGCGAGCCGTGGTCATGGAATATAACTACTACCACATCTCCCTTTTTAAACCTGTTTTTTAGTTGCAGTAGTCCTGCCATAACTGAGCCGGATGAGTTACCCGCAAAAATGGCTTCTTCCTTTGCTATGCGCCTTGTCATAATGGCAGCATCTTTATCAG
>JABDCH010000089.1 GCA_013288205.1 Bacteroidota bacterium
ATCAATATTATTCTACTACCAATCTTCCTGTAGAAACAGGGGTTCCTGTTTGAGTAAATATCTTATAGATGTACACGCCTTTCGATTGACCGCCCAGGTTAATTTCATTATTCGAAGAACTGATAGGAGAAGCTGTTACTTCTTGTCCCAACACATTGTAAACCCGTATTTGATAAGTATTGTTGTCGTTTGTGAAGGTGAAATTGAATACACCATTGCTCGGATTAGGATAAACACTTATGGCAGCAGACTGGTTCGAAACCTTAGCCACGCCTAAAGAGGCACCCGGAGGAGGTTGTATGCCATATATTACGGCAATACCATATGTAAAATTGAAAGGAGAAGGATTTAATTGACTAGGATAAAACCATCCGTTATTAAGTCCGCCCCAACCCCAATTCATATGAACCATATTGTGGGAGCTATATCCATCGCATACCCACGAGTGTCCACCATTATTTGGATCAAATCCTTGGAATTGTACTGGTCTGCCAATAATAAATTCGTTTTTTAATAGATGAAACCAACTGCTATCTGTATAGTTAGAATAAGAGGCCGTGTTAATACTATCTTGGTCATAACCAAAGTAATTAATATAAGAAGTATAAGCAGAAACATTACCCCCCATCACCTGTGCGCCGCTTTCGGTAGGTGAATAATCCATATCTACACTTACACCACAATCATACATCAATTTTGAAACCTGGTTATTATCTTTCCCCAACGTAGCAGGCATTTCAGACCATGTATAATGCGAAGTATCAAATTCTGCACACAATTGGCCATAGTTTTCTGAAAAATAAGGTTGCTGGTCATCATAGCAATTTGAGCCTGTACCAATGCTAGGATATTGCCAGTATCTCATAATTTGAGCCATGGCAGTAGCAACGCATCCTGTAACAGAACCACCGGGACACATAGCATTGTAAAAGGGCTCTTGGTTCCAATAGGTTTGGCATAAGTTGGTATTTTCATTACGTGAGGCATTGTGAGGGGCACGGTTTGAATTACCGGAAGTATATGCGGACCATTCGCCGGTAATATCAGAGGTGGCTACTATGTTGTGAGTTCTCATGGCAATTACTTGCTCTTTGCTTTTTCCAAGCCAAAAATAAACATTGTTACTTGGTGCTGTAGGTATTACAAAAGCTCCTTCATCCGAATAACCGATAATGGGGTGGGCCGCATCTTCAGCAGCTACTATAATAAATCCTTTGGTACTATTTACATCGTACACATAATAAACAGGGGTGCCGTTTGCATCACGCTCAGTGTACGCCAATGATAAATCAGCAGTACCCGACGAATGAGTAGACGAGTAAAAATTAAGCGCCACTTTCTGAGCAACACTTGCATCGACAGGATTAGCCTGAGCCGATACAAAACTTGCTGTAAGGGCAATTAAAACTAATTGGATTTTTTTCATTTTTTAAAATCTGGAGACTATTAATTTTTACAAATATACTCATTTTTAACGGATAAAAGCAATAAACACTTTGCCTTTATCCGCATCATTAAAAGCACTTATTCAATAACTATTTTGCCGGTGGATATTGGGCTTCCGCTTTCATTCATAACCCTGTATAGGTAAATACCTTTCGGCTGAGCAACCAGGTTTAAGGTTGTTTGTGTGCTGGTAAGCCTGGAACTATATACTTCTTGGCCCAGAACAGTATACACAGCAATTTGCGGGTTTCCTGTTAAGCTGCCTATCTCTACATTGAATATTCCATTACTTGGATTAGGATATACTTTAATAGAAGGTGTTGCAGAAACTTCGGCTACTCCTAAAGGTACTCCCGGAGGCTTTATACCAATGATGGCGCCCACGTTTTGAAAGGAGAAATCATAGCCTGAACCATGAGGGGCAAGTTCATTGGCAGGGTAATAACCATTATCCTGACCGGCCCAACCCCAGTTCATGTGGAAATTCCCATTTACATCATATCCGTCGCAAACCCATGAGTGTCCACCATAAATCGAATCAGCTCCTTGGTATTGAATTGGCCTGCCATTGTTTAATTCATTTTCAACTAATGAGCTCCAGGCGGCTGCAGTATATTTTGATTGCAAAACTCCCTTTATAGTAGTAGCGTCGTAACCAAAATAGGTGGGATAACTATTCAGCGCAGATTGACTGTGCCCAAGTACATAAGAACTGCTTTCCGATGGGCTGTAATCCATATCCACGCTCACGCCGCAGTCATAAAGTAATTTGGCAATTGCATAATTGGGTGCAGAAATCGCATTAGGCATGGCTGACCAATCGTAATGCACGGTATCAAACTCATCACAAAGTTGGCCATAATTTTCCTGATATGTGGGAGGTTGGTCAATATAGCACCATTGGCCTACGCCTACATTGGGATATTTCCAATACCTCATAATTTGTCCCATGGTGGTAGCTACACAACCAGTAACAGAACCTTGCGGACACAGGGCATTGTAATCTGGTGATTGGCTCCAGCGTATACCACTGGCATCCGGCCCTAATAAAGGACCAACGGCCGATTGCGCCTGGTGAGTATTGCGTGGTGTATTATTGATATATGTGCTCCATTCAGCGGTAACATCAGCGCTTGCCTGTATGTTAGCTGCTCTCATAGATATAATTTCACTTTTACGGTTATTCATCCAAAAACCAATACTCTGATTACCGGTACCGGTCGGAATTACATATTGCCCCCGAGTTCGAACTGCCTATTATAGGATAACCTGCATCTTCGGCTGACACAATAATAAATCCATCATTTGCGTTAATATTGAAAACAAAGTATACGGCATCTCCGTTGGCATCACGTTCAGTATAGGCCAACGTGAGAGTTTGAACGGTTTCAGAATAATTCTGGCTATAATAATTTTGCGCTACAGTAGCGGCAGTAATTTGGGTTACAGGTTTCGCATTAACCATAGCGGACATCAACAGGAACGATGCCACCAGGCACTTAAATTGTTTCATATGTTGGGTTCAGATTTAGTATATCGGTTTTTAGTGTGTAACGCAAATGTATGCAATTCTTTTAAAAAAAGGAATGAAATAAGTCATGTTTTTGAAAAACGCTGAATATTAAGCATATAATTTTAGAGATATGTTAGTCCTGTTTAAACAAATTTATACTTATTAACAGACACTACTTTGACGTTGAAAAACAGGCAAGGGTTGGGTTTATGAAGCAACAATGGAGAAGATTAACATAATAAATAAACAGTGGATGCCTGTTGGTATTACATATCAGCTAAAAAGTGCAGGTAAAACCCGCCCTGATTAAGCTGGTTGAAAGAATATTCCGCTCTTAATACAATGCCATAGTAAGTCACTATATCTATTCCAACACCTTTCCCCCAAAGGGGCGTATCTGCTAAGAAATTATTTACCACATTAGGGTCTGCATTGCCTACATAGCCCCAATCGGAAAAAGCGGTAAGGTATAATGCAAAATTGGTTTTATTAAACTGTCTTTTTCGCAGAAAAGGCAGTTGCTGGGTAGGTAAATTTATTATTGGAATATTCAGCAATTGGTATTTTACTTCCCCTTTCAGCAGAGCATAATTATTCCCATCAACCACATAATATTCATATCCTCTCACAAAATCATTTGAATAACCGAGGCCCCGTTGCAAATAATAAGGCTCGCCCCCGTTTTGCGAAACTTTTCCTTCCGCCTCTGCCGAATAAAATAATTTATGTGTTATTTTCCCGTATTTATGTATGGATGATTGTAAGTAGGTAATGTTGAAGGCTTGTTGCTTGGGCAAAGCGAGCATCAGGCCGTAATCGTTCAGGCTGAAATCAAAGTAATATCCATGCAGGGGATAAGGGGCATAATCTCTCAAGTCGCGTTTAAAATAATATTTAGCGCCAAAAAATGCTGTGCTTTTTAAATTGAAAGGAAGATAATTAGTGGTGACTTTTAATAACGTATCATTTATATTGCAGGAAGCAAAATTCACTTCCAGGTAGTGGATATTATATAGCCCTTGCCGGAAAGTGAGGTCGATAGCCGAAGTAAGTTGCTCCTGTAATGTTGCATTTGGGGTACTTAAAAATGTGAGAATATTTCCTATGGAGGTGTATGCTATTTCTTTGTTTTGTGAATAGTTTAAGTTGAACTGTATACCTATATCCTGGTTCTTGGTTATATAAGGAATGGTATAGCTTAGTCCTAATTGTTCCGTATAACCAAGCTGGAGTTTTAAACGCAAAATTTCTTTGTTCCCGGTGGTGTTATTATCTGATAAAAAAATACCATAGTCCACTTTTTGAAGGCTGCGATGGTCCTGGTTCCACCAAACATTAAAATTCCGTTCTTCTATCTGGAATTCAGGATAGGGCCATATATACCACTGCTCCACAACCCTAATAAGTACATTAGTTTCGCCCAACGGACTGGTTAATGTATCAATATCCACAAAGTTGAATAAGCCCGTATTCATCACATTATTTTTCGAGCGGAGGGCAACCTCTCCCCATTTAGTGGCAAGTATAGTGTCTCCTTTTTTAAAAGAGAGTTCCCTTAATATTACTGATGTTTTTGTAACGTCATTACCATCAATACCAATGTAGGAAATGATAATTTTTCTTCCGTTCAGTGAATCTTTATGCTGTGCAAATGCCGTTGTGCACGCTGTTACCGCGAGCAATAGAACCAAGCTTACGCGGTGGAAAAAGTCATCAAACATTCAAATACTGCATGAGTGAATCGTAGCGGTCCTTCAGATCCTTTTGTGCATTGCCCTGCGAATAAGAGGCGCGTACCACGTACCCATATCGCTCCAGTGTTTGCAGCACTCCTGAAGCATTTTCAAGGTTTATTTTAATGGTAACATCCAACTGGGTGGAATCGTTGTGGGGGGTAAGGAAAAAGCTTAATATTTTTGCCCCGTTGCCTTCGGCTATCTGGGCAATTTGCGAAAGCGAATAATCTATCTGGTTTAATTCAAGTATAATGATGCTGCCCGGTTCGCGTGCATCGGTCATTTCGGCAAAATAGCGAAGAAGGTGCTGTTGTGTCACTACGCCCATATACCGTTCGTGCTCGTCCAAAATAGGAATGGTGCTAATGTCGAGTGTGGCATAAACCTTCAATACCTCGTATGCATGCTGGTAATCGTATACGAAGGGCTTCCCCAGCGATTTTCGTAATTTATTCAGTTGTTCGGTCGGGGCAATAAAATCTATTATCTCCGTATCAGAAATAAGGCCTATGTAATGTGTTTTATCAATAACGGGCAAGTGCGATACCTTGAACTCATCCATCCATTCGAGGGCTTTCTTTCCTTCGTCGTGAATATTCAGCGGCGGAACATCTATACTTATCAGGTCTCTGGCTAACATTTTTCAGGTGCTTAAAAACTCAAATCTACTATTTTATTTATTGTACGACAAATGCCCCCAATTAGCTACGTATTTATTGGGAATTTTTTTCTAGAAGGTGATATAGTCAATGGGGTTCACCGGGCTGCCCTGATACCACAGCTCAAAGTGCAGGTGAGGCCCTGTACTCAATTCGCCTGAGTTTCCTACAATGGCAATAACATCGCCGGCTTGCACCTGGTCGCCGCTTTTCTTCATCAGCACCGAATTGTGTTCATATACCGATATAATGTTGTCTTTATGCTGGATGATGATAACGTTGCCCGTAGCCAGCGTCCAGGTAGAAAGGATAACAGTTCCCTCCAGTACCGCTTTCACGGCCTCATTCTCTTTCGATGTGATATCTACCCCGAAATGATTTCCTGCCGGGTTGAATCCATTAGTGATAATGCCTTTCAATGGAGCAAAGAAGAAATAATCGTTCAGGTTGCTGCCTGATTTAGCTCCATTGGCGCTCATGGGTACATTGTAGGGGTTTTGCGATTCTACTTCGGTACGCAATACCGAATCGGCATGCGAAGGCGGCTTAAATGCAACGGCATGGTTAACTTTGGTAGTGTCGTTGGTGGAGGTTTTAGCAGTATCTCCTATATCGGCGGAATCATTAAGGATTCGTCGGATATTTCTTATATAATCTGACTTTTCCTCCAAAACCTGTTCCAGCGAATCTACTTTAAGGCTTACATACAGCACGTCTTTCCGTATACTTACGTCGGCGTAGCCAGGAATATATTCCCGCAAAGGTGTAAAAGCCACCAGGCTAATTACAAGCATAATCAGCACAACAATTAATCCGCCGGTGATCATAATAAGAGATGCCAGTGACATGCGCACAGATAAGCGCTCTTCAAAATTCTCCTGTTTCCGGATAATGAAGAAATACTTGGTTCGGAGCCTTTCTAAGAAGCTTTTCTTTTTACGCTCTTTCTCTGCCATTCCGCAAAGATAATATACCTATAGAATGATTGGGAGATATTGTGTTATGTTAGCTGAATGTGTTGGGAGCTATCACATCCCATCATCATCCTTTTTGCTTTGCTCCTTATTTTGGTTCACATAATAAGCTGCCTCAAGCATCCCGATGTTGTCGATAAGCTGGTCTACCTCTTTCACGTGTATGCCATTATATATTCCACGAATGTGGCCTTCCCTGTCTACCAGGAAGAAATGAACATATCCGGTTTTATAGGAGGAATCAATAGGCTGGTAGAAACCATCAATAGCAAAAGCATTCATTTTTGCAGGACTGCCGGCTACAAAAAGTTGCCGTTTACCTGCATGAACCATTTGAGCGTATTTATTGAGGTCGCTTGTGCTTCCCGAATCAAGTGCAAAAGTAACTAAGCGCAAGGCAGTATCCCTATCAGTTCGGCTCTCTACCCGGTTCATTAAAATAGCCATAGAAGGAGATATTTTTGTATCATTCAAATGCTGAAAACAACAAATCCAGATACGATTGTGGAAGAAGGTAGAGTTTACTGCGGAACCGCTTTGGCCGGTAAATTCAAAGTCAGGGATACGGTAATAGGATGTGTCCTTTTTCTCTTCAGCTACCAGTGGATGTTTAGGCCCATAATAAGGCAGGAGCACAAATGACCTTTCTTTACCTGCTGTAAGGTAAACATAGAAGGCCGAAGGGAAAATAAGAATGAATAAAAGTAGAAAAGTTTTCCTCCTCGATCTCACCTTTATTGGTGCATAAGTACAGTTGATATAGCATCTTTAATATGCCATGTATACGCGCCTTCGGTAATGGCCATAAATGCTAAATAAAATATGAACAACGTGTAAGGTGCAATAATCACATATTTCAATGCTTTCTTTTCGTCGCCCAGGTGCATAAACACAAACACAATAAAGAATGCTTTTGCAATGGTGAGGAATATGAATAAATACTCTTTGTTGATTTCGCCTAAAGATTCAGAATACTTATATCCAATAAAAAGCTCAATAAGGGTTACAATAAGCATAATCCAAAATACCATCCAAAGTTTTTTCCTTATTACCTTTCCATGCGCTTCATCGTGTGTGGCCATCTTTTCGTAGTTCGGATAACCTTCGTATTCCTCAAAAAAACTTGACATATTATTTTTAGTTTAAAATGTTGTGTTTACAGTAGATAAAAGAAAGTGAAAACAAATACCCATACTAAATCCACAAAGTGCCAGTATAAGCCTGCTTTTTCAATCATTTCATAATGACCGCGGTTGTCCATAACGCCATTGGCAACCATAATAAGCATAATGATATTAATTATTACGCCGCTAAATACGTGGAACCCGTGGAACCCTGTTATACAGAAAAAGAAATCGCCAAATGTAGGTAGCATGGTATAGGAATTAACTACCAGGTTGGCTCCTGTAAAATGCGGGTTAATAATATGCTGGCCATTCATAATATAGTCGCGGTAAACGCCATGATAAGTAGCTGAAAGTTCAGGACCTGTAATGAAATGGTACCATTCCCAACATTGAGAGCCTACAAATATGAATCCTCCTATAATGGTAAAGAATAACCACATCATAACTTGTTTGCGGTTTTTACGGTGACCGGCTTCTACAGCTAATACCATGGTAACCGAACTCATAATAAGGTCAAATGTCATAAACCCTACATAAGCCAGTGGCATTTCCCTGGTAACAAACGGAAAGTGATGGAACACTTCGTTGGGGTGCGCCCATTCGCCCGTAAATTTATGGCGCATGAAACCATACGCGCACAGTAAGCTGGAAAATGTAAGCGCATCGGACACAAGAAAGAACCACATAAATAGTTTTCCGTAGCTTACACCGAATGGTGAAACGCCACCATCCCAGTCTTTTCGTAACGGAACTGCTGTAGCTTGATTGGACATAATTTGAATTAAGTTGAATAATTAAATATACCGTTTGGGGCGCAAAATTAAAAAGTTTAATTTACCTACTGCCTTATGAGGAAAATATTTTTCTTAGCGCATGATGAGCATAAACAAAAAGAGGTATACCCACAATCCGTCAAGAAAATGCCAATAGGTAGCACAAAGCTTAATACCCAAATAGTTATCGGAAGCATAACGTTTCCTTACCGATTTGACAAATACTACGCCCAAAGCAATGAGGCCCCCAATAATATGGCAAAGGTGCAGGGCCGAAATAATATATAAGTAGGAACCCGAGGCACTGCTTTCTGACCCTGTTAAGTAGATATTCTTGCTGATAAGGGCATGCCATGAAACAAATTGGCATACTCCAAAACCAACACCGAGTAAAAAGGTTGTTAATACTGCATTGGGCAGCATTTTAAGGTCATTTTTTCTAATGAGTTGAACGCTCCAATTCATGGTGATGCTGCTCATCAATATAAATGCAGTGCTTATCCAAAAGCTGAAGGGTAAGTCAAACTTGAGCCAGGTACCGGTTTCGCGGCGCACAATGTATCCGCTGGTAAGCCCGGCAAACATCATACCTATGCTTATAAGCCCCAGCCATAATAGGAATTTTCTTGTTTTTTCCTTTAATTCAGGGGTCATTGGCTGTTGAGCCATATTGAGTTCTTGTGCCATTACCTGGATATTATAGAACGAGAGGGCAAATATAGGTCTTTTGAAAGCCTACGCAAACTGTTGGGCTGCTTAGTGGCCAATTTCTTTCGTGTAATCTTCAGCTGAAAGCAGGCTGTCAACTTCGGAGAGATTAGCAATGGACATCTTTATCATCCATCCGTCGCCATAAGGATCTTTATTTACCAATTCAGGGTTCGATTCCAGCTTTGGGTTGGTTTCCAATACCTTGCCTGCTATGGGCATAAATAAGTCCGATACTGTTTTCACAGCTTCCACAGTTCCGAAAAGTGCGCTATGTGCAACATCTTGTCCAACGGTAGTAATATCGATAA
>JABDCH010000090.1:0-8701 GCA_013288205.1 Bacteroidota bacterium
ATATCTATCTCATCCCCTTTACTAACAGGCTAAAAATCACTTTTGAAAACTCACATCAGTTTAACGGCGATGATCCAACAAAAAGTGAGGTACACATACAGTTAGATAAACACACCTTTGTTTACATGCAATCGTACGATAATACCATTCATACGGGTTATCAGTTTATAATGGAAAAATTTGATGGCGATCAGCTTAAAGAAAAATTATATGCCAATTCCATTTCTTTCGATTCTGTAAAACGGGTTTGGACTTTTAGAAATTACACAGTAAAATCTATCAATGGCTTAAAAGAAACATGGTACGACAGCAAGGGTAAAACGAAGGATACCGTTTTGGATATGCGCCCAACTGACTTTATTGTATTTGACAATGCTTATACAGCTATGTCGACAAGTGAGCTGAGCAGGAATATTGAAAAAGAAAAAATACGGGGGACAGGTGCTTTAAAGGAAATGGAATACGTCAAATACCAACGTTTTATTTATCCGCTATCCTCCTATGTACTCACCATGATAGGTGTCTCTATATCATCCCGAAAGGTTCGCGGTGGTATTGGGCTGCCGCTCGGGATAGGGATTTTTCTTTGCTTTACCTATATCGTTGTCGACCGGTTTGCCTTTGTTTTCGCAATAAAGGGTAGCCTTCCTCCTATTATAGCTGTATGCGTCCCCAATGGAATATTTGGTTTGGTTGGTTATTATTTACTCTTAAAAGCTCCTAAATAATGGGCCAAAGCAGCGGTCATTCTTCTATTAACAAAAACCTGGTTTTGTTGCATTGTACAGTTTTGGTTTGGGGCTTCACAGGCACTTTAGGTCGGCTTATTTCTATACCCGCTGTAGGTTTGGTATGGTATCGTGTACTCATTGCTACGGCATCATTATTCACCTATTTCATTATTAGTAAAACCGATTTCAGGGTTAATAAAATGTCCCTTTTTAAATTGGTTGCTAATGGCGCTTTGGTTGGCGGACATTGGATTTTATTTTTCGCTTCCATCAAATTATCAACTGTTGCAGTAACGCTGGTTTGCCTTTCTTCCATGACGTTATTCACGGCAATTTTAGAACCGCTGATTAACAAAAAACGGATTTCAAAACTCGAAATACTATCCGGCATATTGATCATTTGTGGAATTGTTTTAATATTCAAATTTGAAACCCGATACACTAAGGGTATAATATTCGGATTAACAAGCGCTCTTTTTGCAAGCCTTTTCGCAATATTTAATTCAAAACTTGTAAAAAATTTAAAGGCACCTGTTATCGCATTTTATGAACTTAGCGGCGCTATTTTGTGGATTACCATATTCCTCATTTTAACCAACGGGTTTAACAAAACTATTATACCAACCCATGCTGATATCGTTTACCTCGTGCTGCTGGGTACAATTTGCACATCTGTTGCCTATGTTATGGGTGTATATGTAATGCGCGAACTTTCGGCATTCAGGGTTGCACTTATCACTAACCTGGAGCCGGTTTACGGAATAATAATTGCCTTCTTTTTCTTTGGCGATTTAAATAAAATGACTCCTGGTTTCTGGGCTGGCGCTATCGTAATACTATCAACAATAATGCTGTATCCGGTAACCCAAAAGCAGCTAAGCAAACGCAGAAACAGGCAATAACGCCAGCGTAGCGGGTAACGAACCCAAAGTATTTCTAAATTAATTTCAGTAACAATCTACTGCATTTTCACACCATTTCCCTAACTTCCCCCTCCGGTAGGGGATAGGCAGCGGCCATTTAATTTCGCATTTTAAGGCTCTATAAACTCATTTAGCTTAGGTGAAATGTATTTGTCAGTCCCGACAAATATCATCGATTTAGCGGCCATTTTAATTAAAGGCTAAGTGTACCCCCTTTCAAATCAAAAATTTTCCATAATTCACTTACAATTCATCATAAAAAATACATTTTTTATTAAAATAAAAGGCAATTCCATGTATTTATATAAAACATATAGTATTATAAATCTGATATATACAAACTCTATATAAACTATAAATTAATAAGTGAAAAAAAATATAATTTTCAAAATGCCAATACTTTTAGCACTTGTACAATTAAAGGCATAATTAAATATTTAATTAACTATTAATCAGTGTAATTACATCTATTATATAATTAAAAAATTTGCAATGAGAATTTTAATGAAAAAATAGCACTAAGTGTATTTAAATTATGTTTTAATCATTTTATAAAAACAAATAATCTATATACAATATTTAATCTTGGGCAATTATTTTTCGTTGCTATAGCCTTTTCCACTATTCAATATATTTCACCGAACTGTAAGGTGTTTCTAGAATGAAACCATTTGCAAGTGTCCTACGTGTTTTACAGATTAGGGTTCACAGAAACATACGCCATATTCAAAGGTTAATTTATTCGGCATGAAAATAAAGCCACTGGATATGCAACCGAATCCGTTTATAAAACTTCTTACAAAATGAGGATTTCTAAATACCCTTACTTCTGTTTTTCAATAAAGAATAAATGTCTGATTTTTAGGATTTTTATTCCATGTTAAAAAACCGGATATTGTATCAAATGTTAAAACACAAACCTCATGCGTATAAAAACAATTGTCATTATCGTCATTGCCGTTTTTCTTACCATAATACTGATGCAAAATACCGGGCGTGTAACCTTTGAATTTTTATGGGCTACTTTTGTGATATCAAAGCTGGTCATGCTTGGTATAATCGCAGCTATCGCGTTTATACTTGGCATACTGGCCGGACGACCCAATAGAGTAAAACGACTAAGTGAAGATTACACAGACGACGAATTCAACCGAAGGAGTCCAGATACACTAAGTGATGAAGACAGGGATTATATCAACTAAAAAAGAGGAACTATGGAATGGGTTTTTGAAAGCTACATTTGCAAATCCACAAACACTTGATTCGTTTTTTCAAGCTCACCCAAAGCTGGCAGTTTATCAAATATACCGAATACGGATGCCCCGCTCCCGCTCATGCTGGCGTAAATGGCACCTGCTTCATAAAGCGCCGCTTTTACCCCTCGTATCTCAGGGTGATTTTTAAATATGGATACCTCAAAATCATTTTTGATATTGCTCTTCCATTCCTTAATGGGGAGTTCAATTAACTCCATTAATGAATGCTTCACCTCTACCGGTTTAACGCCGCTGTAAGCTTCGGCCGTTGAAACGTGAACCGGCGGCATAACAAGTACAATTTGGTAAGCAGACAGATCCAATTTCACCGGTTCAAACTCATCTCCTTTATCAAATGCAAATACAGGCTTGTTTTTAATAAAGAAAGCGCAATCAGCTCCAAGCTTCCTGGCGTAATTCATCATTGCATCATCAGATAATCCCAAATTAAACTTTTGATTCATAAGCCGGATAAAAAAACCAGCATCGGCAGAGCCTCCTCCAAGCCCAGCTCCTATAGGAATATGTTTATGCAGATGAATTTTTACCGCCGGCAAATCAAAATCTTTTTTCAGTAAATGATATCCCTTTATACAAAGATTGTCTTCTATCCTGCCCGGTATCTCTAAGCCCGACGATTCGAAACTCAACTCATCAGCCTCAACTACTTCCAGCACATCATTTATCTTTATGGGGTAAAAAACCGTTTCGAGATTATGATAACCGTCAGCTCTGCGATTGAGTACATTTAAGCCGATATTAATTTTTGCGTTTGGGAACAGGAGCATTTGTTAGATTTAGTTGACTGAGTTGATTATGTGAATGGTTGAATAAGTTAAACTGATTATCTCCCCTGCCTGGTGTTGCATTTTCACAAACAGTATTCTTGTCGCAAAGTTATTATGTTCTTTGTGATTCAGAATGATTAACAACCTGCTATTTTTGCACATCTTTAGGATACCCGGCCCTTATTATTTTTATTTGTATTTATTTTGCTGATTGAACAGGCAAAAGTAATGGTTGCTGTAACTTAATCAACCAAATCTGGTTCAATCCTATTAAATTCCCAAAAATGAAACAATATCTCGACCTGATGAGCCATGTAATGGAAACCGGCGCTCAAAAACATGACCGCACCGGAACGGGCACGCTGAGTGTATTTGGCTACCAGATGCGATTTAATCTGCAGGACGGCTTCCCGATGGTGACCACAAAAAAACTTCACCTAAAATCAATTATACATGAGCTGATATGGTTTTTAAGCGGCGATACCAATATCAAATATTTAAAAGATAACGGTGTACGTATTTGGGACGAATGGGCCGATGCAGAGGGAAACCTGGGCCCTGTGTATGGATATCAATGGCGTTCGTGGCCAAAACCAGACGGCAGCCATATTGATCAGATAACGCAGGTAGTAAATCAAATCAAAAACAATCCTGATTCGCGCAGAATGATCGTTTCGGCGTGGAACGTTGCCGATGTTAACCAGATGGCTCTTCCGCCCTGCCACAGTTTGTTTCAGTTTTATGTTGAACCTGCCAATGCTGCGAAAGGCGAAACTAAAGGAAAACTATCCTGCCAGCTTTATCAGCGCAGTGCTGATATATTTTTAGGTGTGCCATTCAATATAGCGTCCTATGCCTTGCTCACTATGATGATGGCACAGGTATGCGACCTTGACTATGGCGACTTTATCCATACGTTTGGCGATGCACACCTTTACAACAACCACCTTGACCAGGCAAGACTTCAATTGAGTCGTGAGCCGCGTCCATTGCCAACCATGAAGATTAACCCCGAGGTAAAAGATATCTTTCAGTTTAAATTCGAAGATTTCACTTTAGAAAACTACGATCCATGGCCGCATATTAAAGCTGAAGTTGCGGTATAAATTGTAAATTTGGTTTATGAATACTGTTGATATAAAAACGGAGATACAAAAAGTATTGGAGCAGGTACCAGAAAATGTATTAGCTGATGTTTTAGATTTCTTGAAAAAGCTGCAACAGCAACCCGCAGAAAAGGTGAAGTTGGCAAATCACTTGAAACAGATATTGGCTGAGGACAAGGAATTGCTCGAAAAACTGGCCCAATGATCGACATACAAACAGTTAACTATATCCATAATATTTTAATTGACAAATTTGGTGGTGGTAAAGGCATAAGAGATCAGGGAGGATTAGAAGCAGCGTTAAATCGTCCATACGCCACTTTTGATTCTGTAGATTTATATCCGGACCCGATTGATAAAGCTGCTGCTCTATTTGAAAGTATCATTATCAACCATCCTTTTATCGACGGAAACAAACGAACGGCCTACGTTCTAATGCAATTAGTTTTGATGGAAGACGGCATAATTCTCAAAGCTACAATGGAAGAAAAATACGAAATGGTTATAAATGCCAGCAAAGGCGATATGAGATTTGACGAAATAAAACATTGGCTCACATTGAAAACAGAGAAGCAATAAACAAAATGATAGTATCAATAGTAGTAGCCATTTCAGAAAATCACGTAATTGGTAAAGACAATAAATTGCTTTGGTATTTGCCGAATGATTTAAAACACTTTAAAAATATTACAACGGGGCACACGGTAATAATGGGCCGTAAAACTTACGAGTCGGTTGGAAAACCTTTACCTAAGCGCCGCAATATTATTATTACCCGTCAGGATATTACTATTGAAGGTTGCGAAGTTGTGAGCTCAATAGAGGCTGCTTTAGCATTATGTGCAAACGAAGAAGAGGTATTTATAGTAGGCGGCGCCGAAATTTATAAACAATCGATGCATTTAACTGATACGATATATCTTACACTGGTACATAAAGAATTTGAAGGCGATAGTCTTTTCCCTCAAATTGCTGAAAACGAATGGAAAGAAATTTATCGTGAAGATTATCAACCCGATGAAAAAAATTCTTTGCCGTATTCGTTCATTACTTATGAAAGATTAAGGTAGAAAACAACCTTCATGGCTTTTTTTAAATTTCCACAGCTTTTTGGGGATATTATAAAACATTCATTATCAGCCAAAAACAAATAAGACAACTCATAAATAACCATAAATCCTATCTATATTCATTTTGTTTTAATTAAAAATTTCGTGGTTAGGAAATTTTATTAGATTTGCCGTCTTATTTAAAATGCTTATAAACTAATTAATTACATATTTTAAATTCAAATGCAAGGTAAAGGGGTTGTTAAATTTTTCGCCATAGTGCTGGCAATCGTATGCTTATACCAGCTTTCATTTACGTGGGTCGCTCACAAAGTTGAAAATGATGCTAAGGTGTACGCTAAAGGTGATTCGACGAAACTAAAGGCTTATCTGGATTCTGTTTCAACACAACCGGTGTATCCATTATTTAAACACGATTATCAATACGTTAAACAAAGAGAACTGGCCCTGGGTCTGGATCTTGAAGGTGGTATGAGCGTTACCATGCAGATATCGTTGAGCGAACTGGTAAAAAAGCTTTCAAATAATAATGTTGATCCGGTATTTAACCAGGCGCTTGCTGCTGCAACCACTGATGCGATCACCAACCAGACAGATTATATTACGCTATTTGTTAACGAATATGAGAAACTTAATCCGAATGGAAAGTTAGCTGCTATCTTCTCAACAAAAGATAACCAGGATCATTTGAAATTTAACGCAACAAATGCCGAAGTTGAATCATATCTGAAAGACCAGGCAAGTATAGCTGTTCAGCAATCATACACTATTCTTAATACCCGTATCGATCAGTTTGGTGTAGCTAATGCTAACATCCAATTGCAAAAAGGTACCGATCGTGTTTTAATTGAATTACCGGGTGTTAAAGAACCGGATCGCGTTCGTAAACTATTATCAGGAACTGCAAAATTGGAGTTTTACAAAACTTATGATAACAACCAGGTTTATCAACTCCTTACTAATATTAACGGCTTAATTGCTGCTAAAATTAAAGCTGCAAAAAAAGATACCACAAAAGCTACTGTTAAAACTGCTGCAACTACCGATTCAGCAAAAGCGCAAGGTGCTTTAGCATTGTTGAATAAAGTTCAAAAAAATGCGGCAAAAGATACCGGTGCATCTGCTTTAGGTAATAAATCGCAATTTGCTGATCAGTATCCGCTGTTTAGCGTTTTGAAGCCAATGGTATTTCAGGGACAAAATGGACAGGGTGAATTAGGCCGCGGTCCAATTGTTGGCCATGCAGATGTAAAAGATACTGCAAAAGTTAACGCATACCTGCGCAGCCCTGAGGTAAGTGCAGTTATACCAACAAGCATGAAATTCCTTTGGTCGGTAAAACCGGTTGATAAAACCAAATCCTTCGAATTATATGCTATCAAATTAGCGGGTGCTCAAAATGGTCCTGTGCTTGCCGGCGACGTAGTTACCGATGCTCATAATGACATTGACCAAAAAGGAAGCCCTGAGGTAGTAATGATAATGAACTCGGATGGTGCCCAAAAATGGAGCGCTATTACCGCCGAAGCAGCATCTGATTTAAGTAACAAACAATCAATAGCTATTGTATTAGATGATAACGTTTATTCAGCTCCTACAGTTCAAAATGAAATATCAGGAGGTGTATCCTCTATATCTGGTAGCTTTACTACCGCGGAAGCGACTGACTTAGCCAACGTTTTAAAGGCTGGTCGTTTACCTGCTCCGGCGCATATCGTTGCTGAAGCTGTGGTAGGTCCGTCATTAGGACAGGAAGCTATCAGCGCAGGTTTATTATCAAGCCTTGTAGGTTTATTGGTGGTATTGGTGTTCATGATTGCCTATTACAACCGTGCCGGTACCGTAGCAGTTGTTGCGGTTATTGTAAACATCTTCTTCCTGATGGGTGTGCTAACCAGCCTTGGCGCGGTATTAACTATGCCGGGTGTTGCGGTTATCGTACTTACCTTAGGTATATCAGTTGATGCTAACGTATTGATTTATGAACGCGTACGTGAAGAATTAGCTCTTGGCAAATCGCTTCGCATTGCGATTTCTGATGGTTTTAAACATGCATTATCGTCAATCCTCGATTCAAACATCAGTACATTCTTAACTGGTTTAATACTTTATGTATTCGGTTCAGGTCCGATACAAGGTTTTGCTATCACGTTAATGATCGGTATTGCAACTTCATTGTTCTGCTCATTATTAATTTCAAGGTTGATATTTGAATACATGCTTGAAAAAGGTTGGGATATCAAATTCTCAAACCCATGGAGCTCACATACTTTTAAAAACGCAAACTTTGCATTCGTAAAAAACCGCTTCAAATTTTATATATTTTCTGGTGCATTTATTGTTGCCGGATTAATTTCAATGGCAACTCATGGTTTCAACTATGGTGTTGATTTTGTGGGCGGACACAACTATGTGGTTAAGTTCAACAGTCCTAATGTTTCAACTGAAGATGTTCGTAAAATAGTTGACAAAGATTTAGGTGAAGGTAACGAGGTTAAAACTTTCGGTACCGACAGAATCAGTATCACAACCAAATATCTGATTAACAGTACTGCACCGAATACAGATCAAAAAGTAAAAGACGCTTTGATAAAAGCGCTTGGCTCAACGCCGCAAACTACTATTACCGCTGCTAACATAGCCAGTCAGCAAAAAGTTGACCCTACTATAGCAAACGGTCTTAAAAAATCAGCGGCATTAACGGTAATTTTTGCAATTATCATCATCTCTGCTTATATCCTGATCCGTTTCCGTAAATGGCAGTTCAGTTTAGGCGCTATGGTTGCAACCGCACACGATGCCTTAATGGTACTTTCATTCTTCTCTA
>JABDCH010000090.1:8711-9028 GCA_013288205.1 Bacteroidota bacterium
CAGTCGTTTATCGCGGCTATATTAACCGTTATAGGTTACTCGATTAACGATACCGTGGTAGTGTTTGACCGTATCCGTGAGTTCCTTAACCTGCATCATGCAAAAACTGATGATCCAAAAACAGTAATTAACGATGCAATCAACAATACATTAAGCCGTACCATTATTACAGCATTAACCGTATTATTGATATTATTGGTATTGTTTATTTTCGGTGGCGATGTTATCCGCGGATTCTCGTTTGCCTTATTGATTGGTGTATGTTTCGGAACATATTCGTCAATCTGCGTGGCAACTCCGGTAATCATCGACTTTGG
>JABDCH010000091.1 GCA_013288205.1 Bacteroidota bacterium
CAAGTTCTGTTCCATAATGTGATTCAAGAGAAGCAAACTGGAAGACTTTTCGTTTATCTCTTTTTAATACAAAATTTACAAATCTGTTACAGAGGCCGCAACTATCATCATACAATATTACCATAGCGTATCAGGTTGGAAGATTATTATGACGCAATACTACTACGGAACAGAAAAAAATGGCTGTTTTAAGTCATCTTTCAAAAATATTTTCTCTAAAACTCAACATGCACCCTTACAGAGTATATGTTAACGGGGCCCCGTTGTGCATTATATCCCGGATTGTCAACATACTGAAAATCGGGAGCTATAGACAGATGCTCAAGGAATTTAAATTGATAATATGCTTCCAATACTTTTTCAGGTTTATACTCAGGCAATATTCCATCGCCAATAATAAATTGATAGCCGCCTATATTTTCAAAAGCTTGATGTTCTTTCGATAATCCGTCGACTATATAAGCAATCCCAAAATGATCGCCTTTACGATGCCACCAAGCTCCATCAAAACTTAAGCCGGGGGTAAATGTGCGGTCAACCTCGGTAAACGCCCAATCGCCTGTAAGGCCATTGTTCCAACCTGCACGCATAAAAAAGCCTATGTATTGGCTAAGGGGGTAAGAGAAGTTAAGGCCTGCACCATATTTTTTATCACCATTATAGGCCGTAGCGTTATCTATATCCAATGCAGCCGGATTGCCTGTTGCCTCGTATGCTGCAATAGCATCTGAATAATAGGGTGCCCTGTTTTGGTTCATAAACAGCATAAGGCTTATCGTTCCCGTTTGTCCGGCCGCTTTAAAAGTGTAGCCTCCTTCCAGTGTAAGGCCAAAGGTTTTAGTAAAATTAGGATCCATAATTGGGCCATTGGCTGCATACGGTTCTAAGGCGTCAGAAAAATTAATATACCATTTGGGTTCTATTAACTGCAGCACGATACCATACGTATATCCCCTTGTGTTGGCCGGGTAGTCCCAGGCCCCGTTGTCCATCAACACCCAATTCATAAACTGGCTGCGGGGATCGTGGGAATAGGTATTGTTATCATAAAAATCAGCTAACGAAAATTTTCCGGCATTGATGGTGAATCTTTTAGTAGGTAAATATTGCTGAACCTGGTTCACATCATCCGCCATTAAGGTATCATGGCTGCCATGCAAAGCAAAAGATTGTTGAAAATAGCCCCGTGCAATATACGCTTGTGGAATTGGATTGCCTACACGGTAAATCTCTCCATTAGGAAAAGCGGCCACCCCGGTTGTTCCGCTAAACCCTTGCCGTCCTGATAGTTCAGGGTTGCAATAAATAGCTCCGTATTTCCATAAGCGGTAACCAAAAAACAGAGTTGTGGTAACTGACATATCTTGCTCTGTAGTATCGCGTAAGCTATTCTGGCCTGCATAAGGAGCATCAAACTTACTATGATACTGGTCTATAACCGTTGCCTGGTAATGAAACGACCAACGGCTCCCTGCATCTTTTTTCACAGAATCATTAGGAGTAAATAAAAATGGTAGAACTATTACGGCAAGATTGAGCATGAGGTAATTTACACTTTACTAGGTTTAATTTTTAATGGGGCAAAAATAAAATAATTAGGTTGCCTGTATATTAAATACCCTCATTAGTGGAAAAAGGTATCATAAAGCAAGTATAAATTTAGCAGTAAAATGACTGCTGAAACTGTCCAGGCAGTTATTTTGAGGAATTTATTATTTACAAAGGAGCCCATTTTTTGTTTATCGTTGGTAAATATCACCAAGGGAATTACTGCGAAGCTTAACTGCATAGATAAAATAACCTGGCTTAATACTAATAAATTGACCGTACCCTTTTCTCCATACAGAAGGGTAACGATAAATGCCGGTAAAATAGCAATCGAGCGGGTGATAAGTCGGCGTACCCAAGGCTTTAGGCGGATATGAAGAAACCCCTCCATTACAATTTGCCCAGCCAACGTACCTGTTAATGTAGAGTTTTGTCCTGATGCCAGCAGGGCTATGGCAAATACGGTGCTCGCAAGTGTTGTACCCAAAAGAGGCGCCAATAGTTTATGGGCATCGGTAATATCTGCCACATCTTTGTGCCCGGAGGTGTGAAATGCTGCTCCCGCAACAATCAGTATAGCCGCATTGATAAAAAAGGCTGCCATCAGGGAGACCGTGCTGTCGATCCCTGCAAATTTTATGGCTGTTTTCTTTCCCACATCTGTTCGTGGATAATCGCGGGTTTGCACAATGCTTGAGTGCAGATATAAATTATGCGGCATAACAGTTGCCCCCAGGATACCTATAGATATATAAAGCATAGAAGGATTCATTACAACTTCGGCATGAGGTAATAATCCGCTCAACAGCGGGAATACTTGCGGGTGCGAAGCAATAATCTCAAAAACAAAGGCTGCTATAATGGTAAATATGAGAACAGCCACAATGGATTCAATAAAGCGAAAACCTTTATATTGAAAGAATAGGATTATCAATACATCCAATGCTGTAAGCGCCACACCCAAGGTAAGTGGCAAGCCAAATAATAGGTTAAGCGCAATAGCCGAGCCAATTACTTCGGCGAGGTCGCAGGCAGCAATGGCAATTTCGCATAGTATCCAAAGGCTATAACTTACTGCAGGGCTAAAATGGTCGCGGCATGCCTGCGCCAGGTCACGTTCTGTTGCAATGCCCAATTTAAGGGCAAGATATTGCAGGAGAATGGCAAACAGGTTTGATATGAATATAACAGATAGTAATGTATACCCAAAGCTTGCCCCGCCAGATATGTCTGTCGCCCAGTTGCCCGGATCCATGTAACCTACTGCAACCATTAACCCAGGCCCTGAGAATGCAAAAAGCTTTTTCCAAAACCCGGCATGCATAGGCACTTTTATAGTAGAGAAAACCTCTGGTAAAGATTTTCTCTTACTGTTTCTGCGCCAGCCTGTGTGGGCAATTATATTTTTTGTTCGAGTATCCATTTTTCAAATGACGGCACAAACATACGAATAATATTTTATATATCTAATAAAATAAATTAGGCAAGTCTAATTTATTTGTATAGATTATTATTTTTAGTATATTTGTATTCCTCAATTATTTATCTATGGTTTCCCTATCAGAAGAGAATTATTTAAAAGCTATTTATCATCTTGCACAGGATGGAGAGAAGGTTTCTCCTACAGCTATTGCGAAAGTGTTGGATAATAATCCTGCATCGGTTATAGATATGCTCAAGAAACTTACGGAAAAAAAGCTAATCAATTACGATAAAATAAAAGGCGCGAAACTAACCACAAGTGGTGTAAAAGCCGCTATGGACATAGTACGCAGGCATAGGCTTTGGGAAGTATTTCTATTGGAAAAGCTGGACTATAAATGGGGTGAAGTACACAACTTAGCCGAACAATTGGAGCATGTTGGCGATAGCGAATTGGCCGACCGGCTGGATAAATTTTTAGGCCGTCCCGATTACGACCCGCATGGAGACCCTATTCCTAAAGCTGACGGTAAGATTGCAGAAATATCTAAAACCAAACTGGTAGAGGCTGAACCTGGCACGAAATATAAGGTAGTTGCTGTAAAAGATGATTCGGCTGAATTTCTTAGCTATCTTCAAAAGTTAGGGATTGGCATAGGTACAAAACTTAAGGTAATTGAAAAAATACCATTCGATGGTTCTTTAGTAGTTCAAATAGAAAAGCAAAAAAACACTACTATCTCCAATAAATTTGCGGAAAATGTGTTAGTTGGATAAAGCCTGCTAATCAATGATTCCCATTGTTAAATGTTGGTGTGAGTACCCAACCTTTTCGCAACCTCTTACGTTATTGTGAATAACTAAAATAGAAATAATCACATTAAAAATCAACAAAAATGAAAATTAAGTGCGCTTTATTATTTCTTTTTGTTTTTTCGAAAGTTACCTATTCTCAAATTGTTTTTGAAAGACAGTACTCTTCAACCAGCCTCAATAGTGGATTTGGTTATGGTAGCCAATTATTATTGCTTCCCGACTCAGGATACATGTTTGTGAATACTGAATATACCAGTAACCACGATAGTTTATTAATTGGCAGATTAGACAAGGTGGGAAATGTGAAATGGGTAAAGCAAGTGGGAGATAATTCAGAGATTTATAACATAAGCGCCGCACTTTCCACTCAGGGTTTGCTTTATGTGACATATTCAACGGAACCACCTAATACTTCATATTATTGTTCCGTTGTCATTGAAATGGATCTGACAGGAAATATTATATGGAGTAAAGCCTATGGAGAAAAGGGGATTTCCGCATATAGTAAATATATTTTTGTGCGTTCATCTTCGTTATATATAATAGGTGAAAATACTGATTCAGGATATTCTGAATATGGAGGGGCATATAATTTATATTTTCTAAAATTAGATACAGCCGGGAATTTTAAATTTGGGAAAGCCCTTAATGCCGGGGGAATGGATTATTCAAGAGCTGCACTGCAACTAAAAAATAGTGACATATTGATTAGTGGATTAACTACTGACTCCCTTTTTGATAAGTATGAGTCATTATTCCGGGTTGATACAAGCGGAAATATTATTTGGGAAAAAAGGTATCACGTTACCGGATATAAGGAATTCAACGGGCAGGCATTAAATGAATGTTCGGATGGAAGTCTTATTATAACTGGGCATGTTGATTCTATTCCGTTAATGGGATTTGGTAAGTGGGATATTTCTTTGATGAAATTATCTTCTTCGGGAAATTTTTATTGGGCAAAGTTCTATGGTGGTACTAGTTTTGATGAAGCATGGACTGTAATGCTTACCAATGATAAAGGCTATATGCTTGCGGCAGAGCCTGAGAGTTATGGAGGTGTAAGCCGTATTGGGTTACTAAAAACTGATAGTCTGGGGAATTTTAGCTGGATGCGTTTATATGGTGAGAGTTCCGGAGGATTCCCTAATAACACAGTAAAAAATTACGATCAGGGATACACCATTTTTGCGACCAATGGAAGTTATAATGTGGATGCTCCAATGCTTCTCATACGTACCGATTCATCGGGAAACTCTACATGCACCAATACTAATAAAGAACTACCCCAAAGATCTTTTGTGCCCATAGAAGATTCCGTTTTATATACCAGTAATTTGTCAGGCTCAATTTCCTTTACCCCCAATAGTATTAATTACCCTCTTACACCCATTGATTTATGCAGTAGTACTTCAGGTATAGCAAATGTAGCAACCGATAATGAGTTGCAGGTATATCCAGATCCTTTCGATAAATGGTTTACCACTGAGATTAAACAACAAAAGATGGGAATAGCTTCATTTGAGTTATATGATATAAATGGGAATATTATTTATAGTGAGAATAAGAATATTACTACGGATGATTTCTCGACTCAAATAAGGATTGAGAATATTTCAAAGGGTATTTATTTCCTTGATGTAAGGATAGGAAATGAAAGAATAACTACCAAATTGATAAAACAATAAATAGTACAATTTCTATTTTGTGAATGATTTTACTTTTTCCAGTAAATCTTTTGCCTGTGCATCATCGGGGTACTTTTCAATTACCTGTTCGAGGTATTTTTCTGATTCCGGAAATTGCTTTTCATAAATATACCATCCGGCGGTGTTCATGAGTGCCTGGTGGTCGTCTGGGTCATAAGCCAGCGCTTTATCATAGCATTGTTTGGCTAGTTCTGCATTTCCCTTTGTCAATTCCAGGAATCCTTTATTAGTAAGAGCAGAAACTAATCCGGGGTTTTGTGAAAGAATAAAATCGTAAACTTTTTCGGCTTCATCGCTTTTATGCAGCGTGGCTAATGTAACGCCCAATTTATTTTGAAACTCCAATTCATAAGGAGCTAATTGTGTAGCCCGATTATAAAAGGAATAGGCATTATTTAAGTCATTCATCTGGTAATACGCCTCTCCAATTCTGTAGGCTGTCCAGGCATCTGCACTACTATAATCTTTGTGTGTCAGGATACTGTCGAGTAAATATTTTTGGGTACTAATTCCTACATAATAAAGCAATTTTTGATAATCCTTTTTATAGAAGCTAATGTCAATCAGCGATAAAATATTCTGCTTTATTTCGGCCGGGGTGTTATCGGGAAAATAATGTTTTGCAGAATCGAGTAACAAAGGGCGGTCTGATTGGAAACTGGCAAACTGTTGTATAAATGCCCTGCCAATTGTGTAAGCAGATGGATGCGGATTATTTACATCGTAAAGCGTAATGAACTGCTTCACTTTTTCTTTTTCCGATTCTTGGATAGGGACACGTATATAATGGTCTGTAGTAATTACATGGGGAATATCGATGGTATTTCCTTTAGGCATGTGGCAACTAACGCAGTTATCATTTACTTTTTTACGCACGGTCATTTTTTCCCCACAAACCGGGTTTGCAACAGTTGCTCCGCTATGGCAATTCTGACAAATGGTGTTAAAGGAATTATCATTTACTGAACGTACATCTACATGGGGGTTGTGGCAGGTTACACAGGTTAACCCTGCTTTATATGGCTTCAAGGAGGTTGAATTTTCTCCTTTATCAAGGCTCCGCAGGTAACATTGACTCATTTTCAAACGGGCAATATGCGAAGCCATAATATACTCGTCATCCATGCCTTCATATTTAGGCATAAACACATCTTCCACATCCGATAGCTTCATTCCCGGCCGGAAATCATAAAATGATTTTCCTGGCTTCAGAACTGCATTACCCTGTAAGTGGCATCGCTGGCAAACATCAATTTGCAGGTCAAGCGGAAGCTTGGTCGGATTTACAATAGTGTAATCAATAGCCTTTGTAGTATCCACTTTATGTCCCAATTGTACTGCACGCAGATGCACTTCGCCCGGGCCATGGCAACGTTCGCATTCAATTCCATTCGGCAAGCCTGAATATTTATTGTTGGAACCCTCAACAAATTCTGGGTAGGAATTATGGCAAGTCATGCATTCGAGGCCAACTTCCCGGGAAAAGCGTGAATTGAATCCATCGGAAAACCCCGGTGCTAAATCCCATTTTCCTTCTTGCGTATAAAACGTAATGGGTATTTGGTAGAGATAACCATTCACCTCGTACATGTGCGAATTAGTGTGCTGCCCTGAGCCTATTATATAATTGATCTGCTGCTCGTGCTTATAAATAGTATCCTTGCCTTGCAGGCGAAATTCAAGTACGTAGAGGCTGTCTTTTTTCCAGAATGGATGATAATAGAAGTCTTTATACTTATCATATACCACCACATGAGGGCCAAACTTAGCCGCGCTCTTCTTTTTACTTGCTATGTCGAATGATTCGCCCATGCCCGTATGAACGAAAGAATTGTAAATATCCTGGTGGCAGAGCATACAGGTATGTGCTCCGATGTACTTTACTGTATCGTTGGTATTTAAATAATGATGTGCGGTATCAAGAACAGATAAGAGAGAGGGCTTTTGATTAGTTGCCGGGCTATGGCAGCGGATAGTTGAAAAAATGACTAGCCCAGAAAGAGTAATTACAAATAGAATCCGTATCCTGGCTGCCTTATTTTTCACCTGTTTTATTTGGGTCGTCTTTTTTCTTCCTGTTTTCTTTTATAATCAGTCGTATCAAGCCGAAGAAGCCAATGACCAATAACAGTACAATAGGTGCAAACAGGAACATGAACATATAGGGCAAAGGGAAAAAAAGCAGCATTTTATTTATGAATTAATGGATGGTATTTGCAGGGTGATTTCATGAATTTTATTCCTTATTTGCTCCATGGTATACTTGGGCAAAGTTATAAGGTTTGAATTACTATCGTCACAGAAAAGAGAAACACATTCTTTTAGTAATCCTTCTTGCTCAGCAAGTGCAAGCAGTTCGAAGACATAGTTTATATGCAAAAACTGCGGAAAATAACAGTTAGCAAAGAATTGTTTAATAGGGGAGAGGCAGGTAGTTTCAGTATTCTTTAAAGGTTGTAACTCTTTGTAAGTACTCTGTAATTGGGTGTTAATAGAGATTGCTTTGTCCCGATAGCTATCGGGACTCGCAATGACGTTATTATTTTCAATACGGACAAATAGCGTAGGAACATGTTTGCGTTCAATAGCAGGAATAAACCGCTCAACTGGACTTCCATTATCAACTTTCCGGGTCGAAAGCGAGTAATAGTTTCCATCTGAAATAAGGGCAATGTGCGGAGGTGTTTCATGAACAGCTACCAATACCAACCACAGCCCGGAATAAAGCTTCTCAATGTTTTGTAAAGAAGTTGCTCTTAGCGAAAAGCTATGGTCATCTTGTTCAAATATCATACTTCAACTTTACCTTTAAATACAAAGGTCGCCGGGCCTTCCAGCCAAATATTAGTAAATCCCTGGTTTTGCTTGGTAAACCAAACCCGTAGCATTCCACCCATGGTTTGTATATCACAATGGTTTTTTGCTGTCGCTTGTCCTTTGCTGGCAAGCACAAGGGCCGCAGCTACCGTGCCAGTACCGCAGGAAAGCGTTTCGTCTTCCACACCCCGTTCGTAGGTTCTCAATATAGGTGCTTTACCCGGCGATAGCTGCACAAAATTTACGTTGATGCCTTCTTTTTTAAATGGCTCCTTGTTTCGTATAGTTCTACCATCAATATTTACAGGTATTTTCATTACATCTTTCACCATTGTAACATAGTGAGGCGAGCCTGTATTTAAGGTGTAAAATGATGTATGATCAACAATGCTTTTAACATCATTCATTTTAAGTTTTACTGTATTTTTCTTTGCAAAAACGGCTTCATGCTCCCCATCAATAGCAGTAAACCTGGCTGATTTACCTTTCATTATTTCAAGGTATTTTGCCAGGTGGGTTATGCAACGTCCGCCATTGCCACACATAGAACTTTCGTTTCCGTCGGCATTAAAATAAACCATTTCAAAGTCGTACTTGTTTTTACCTTTTTGGAGTAACATAAGTCCGTCTGCGCCTATGCCAAAATGGCGGTCGCAAAGTTTTTTCCATAGTTCGGCATTTTTAGCTTTTACT